>CAKOJI010000012.1 GCA_934089255.1 uncultured Bacilli bacterium
AAGTATGCATATGTTAAACCAACAAGCACTAATAACACTATAAATATTCCTGTTACACTTATTATTATTCTTTGTTTTCTATTCATTATATATTCTCCCTTCCTAAACACAAAAAAATTATATTTCATAACCCCCCCCCCACTTAAAATCGGGAGTGAGAGGAAAAGTTATATAATTTTTTTGTAATAAATAGAATTTTTATTTTATGAGTAGTTTACTACCCTAATAAAAATATAACAAATTTTTATTTTGTTGTAAATATGTTTTTATTAAGACTTTAAAGTACAACTGTACTTACTTTTTGTATTTTAATATACGTAAAGTATTTAATATAGTAATTAATGTTACACCTGTATCTGCAAATACAGCAAACCACATAGTAGTTATACCAAATACACTTAGTAATAATATTATTATTTTTACACTAATTGCAAATATAAGATTTTCTTTTATTATAAAGTTTGTAAATTTAGATATATTTATACTTAGAGGTATTTTCTTTATATCATCATTCATTATTATTATATCACTTGCTTCAATGGCAGCATTACTACCAATACTACCCATTGATATACCTATATTAGCTCTTTTTAATACTGGGGCGTCGTTTATTCCATCTCCTACGAATGCTACCATACTATTTTTGCTAACTTTTTCTAATTCATTATATTTATCATCTGGTAACATATTAGCTTTTACTTCGTCTATATTTAATTTATTACCTATTTCTTTTGCTACTTCTAATTTATCACCAGTAAACATATATGTTTTTATATTCATATTCTTTAAATCATTTATTGATTCAATTACATTTTCTTTAATACCGTCAGATATATTTATACTTGCTATATGTTTACCATTTATATTAAGATGAATATCTGTTATATTATAACAATTACAAGATAATTTATTTCCAATAGTTATTTTTTTATTATCTATTTCAAAACTTATACCTTTTCCAGATGTTTCTTTATAATTTTTTATTTTTTTGGTATCTATTTTTTTATTAGATAATTTCATTATAGAAGATGCTATTGGGTGATTAGAATTTGCCTCACCCATTCTTAATATATCTATTATTTCTTCTTTTTTATAACTTTTATCAAATATTTTAATATCAGTTACTTTAAATGTACCATTAGTCAGTGTACCTGTTTTATCAAATATTATTTTATTTAAATAACATAAATTATCTAAATAATTGCTACCTTTTATTAATATACCGTTTTTAGATGCAACACCTATACCTGTAAAATAAGATAACGGAACTGATATTGCTATAGCACAAGGACAAGATATTACTAAGAATGTTAATGCTCTATATAAACTTTCTGAATATGTTAAATTAGTAAATAATGGTAAAAATATAAATACAATAATTGCTAATATAAGAATTATTGGAGTATATATTTTACTCATTTTTGATACAATATTTTCTGTTTTTGCTTTTTTATCCGTTGCTTCTTCTACTAGCAATAATATCTTTGATACTGTAGAATCTACAAATAACGTTGTTGCTTTTATATTTATTACATCACCGTCATTTATTGAACCAGATAATATTAAATCATTTTCCTCTGCTCTACAGAGTTCTGATTCTCCAGTAATAATTGAAGTATTTAAATATGTAGTGCCTTTTATAACTACACCATCAACTGGAACTTTTTCTCCTTTTTTAACTACTAATATATCATTTACTTTTATATCTTCAACATTTATTTTTTTTATTTCTTTATCTATAAGTTTATTAGCATAATTTTGTTTTATATCTAATAAGTCTCTAACTTCACGTCTAGTATTGTTAATTGCTTTTTCTTCTAGGATTTTACCAAGTATATATAGAGCAACTACCATTAAGCCTTCCATCTTATCACCTATTAAATATGCACCAACACAAGATATTACTATAAGTGAATTTTCATTAATAGTTTTACTTTTAATTAATAGTTTTATTGAATTAAGTAATGGTTTATAAAGTAATAGAATATATGCAATTAATATTAATATTTCATTAATAATACTAGGCAAACTTATATACATTCCTATAACTGATAATATTATTGCACAAATTAATATTTCGTAGTGATATTCTTTAGTTTGTTTTACTTCATTTTCGTTGGTTACACTAGCATCTGGTTCTATTTTTTTTACTAAATCATTAATTTCTTTTAAATTAAATTCTTTATCTGATTCAAAAGATATTTTTTTTGTATTAAAATTAACTACTACATTATTTAAATATTTATCTTTATTTAAATTTTCTTCTATTTCTCTTGCGCAATTAGCACAATCTAAATTTAATATTTTATATCTATATTTTCTCATTATACTCTCCTATATGAATTAATCCTACTTCAAATAATTTAACTATATGCTCATCATCTAAACTATAGTATACAATTTTTCCACTTTTTCTTAATTTAACAATTTTATTTTTTCTTAAGTTTGCTAATTGATGTGATACAGCAGATTTTGTCATAGAAAGAGCACTTGCTATATCACAAACACACATTTCGTTTTTATCTAATAAAAATAATATTTTACATCTTGTAGTATCTCCTATTAGTTTAAATAAATTTGCTAAATTAATAAATGTATTTTCTTTTGGCATAGAATTTAATGCACTGTCAACTACATCTTGGTGAATAATGTGATTATTTGAAGCACAACATTTTTTTTGCATATATATACCCTACCTTACACTTAAATTATAGTTGAATACTTATTCATATGTCAATATAATTTTATTAAAAAATATTAAAAAAAGAAGTATAATTTTAACTTCTTTATCTTTCATTTTCATAGTTAGTAATAATTACTTCTTCTACTTTACCTCTTTTTTTACCATTAGAATTTATATTTCTTTTAGCTTCTATTAGATGTATATTATAATCTTTATATAGTTCTCTTACTAAAGTTGTATTATGATTAGATAACATTACATATACATTTTTTTCATCTAAATATTTAAAAGATTTAGCAAGTCTTATTTGTTCATCTTTACCAAAACCATCTTCTGTATAACTATTAAATGTATGTGTATCAGAATCATATGGTGGATCAAAATATACAAAATCTCCTTCTTTAGCAGTACTAACTGATTCTTCAAAATCAGTACATAGTATTTTTATATTATTCATTGTTAAGTAATTGCTAACACTTATTAAATTACCGCCATCATAAGTATTTACTTTATTTTTTTTACCAAAGGGAACATTAAATTCATTCTTTTTATTTACTCTATATAGTCCATTAAAACAAGCTTTATTTAAGTATATTGTTCTAGCAGCTTTAGTATAATCTGATAATCTTTCATAACTATTTTTATTTCTATCTTTATTTCTTATATCATAAAAAAATTCTTCAGAATGATTTTTTTCATAATGATTTAAAACGTTACACATTTTTTTAAATTTTACTTCATCACATAAAACACTATATACATTCATTAATTCTTCATTCGAATCATTTATAACGGCATTCTTAGGAGAAAGTTCAAATAAAAGTGCACCACCACCTACAAATGGTTCATAATAAGTATTAAATTCGTCTGGTACATATTTTTTTAGTTTATCCATTATTTGTCTTTTACCGCCTGCCCATTTTACAAATGGTTTACCCTTAATCATTTTAACAACTCCCTACTTGTTTTATTATATCATAACTATATTTAATTTAGAAAAAAAGTATCATAAGATACTTTTATAAACTATAATGAATTCTGTAAATCTATTAATCTATTAATTTGTCTATTTAATAAAATACATATCTTATCTATTCTACTATCAGAATAACCTGTTATAGTTTGATACTGATGCAATAAATCATCAAACCATTCTACAATACCATCTAACTTTTTAATATCAATTCTTTTTAAATCTTTTACAATTTTTATTATTTCATCAAATGGTTTAACTTCATAAAAAAATCTACCTTCACCTTTAATATACAATTCATCTTCATTATAATATTCAATATTTAAACTTTGACCATTATCAAATATTGGTGCTACATCTAACCATTTTAATGTATTAACATCTCTTATAATACCAAAATTATTTAAATGTCTATCTTCATTCATAATTAAATAATCTAATATGTACATATTTTCTAATTTTATTCTAGCATCTTTAATACCATGTCTTTCTAATACTTTTATATATTCTTCATAATCTTTTTTACTACTATATTTTTTCATATTACTTTTTATTTGATAACAAGTAATTAACTCAGTATCTTTATTTATAAAACAAGGACATTTAGAAACTACTATTTCTTTATATATATCTAATGTATATTCTACATAACTAAATCCCAAACGTCTACATATTTCACTTGCTAAAACTTCATTAAATGGTTGTAACGTTTCATTTTTATAACCGCCTTTTAATAAGTATCTAACATCATTATCTATAATCCACGCTTTTTTTAACATACCATCTGTTGTATTATTAGGAGTTTTTAAAGAATTTTTATTTGTAATAATTTTGCTATTTTTAGATAACGAAGCTTCTAAAAATTCTACATATTCAAAGTCATTATCAAAAAAATTAATATCATCATATAAAACATTAAGATCAACTGGTTTTATCCAATATTGATCTGATAAAGATAATCCAAAAGCTTTATCTAATAAGTCACTAGGGGCATTAATATTTAATCTGTGTAATAATAAATCTAAATTATCTCTCCAAGAAGGTATTCCCCTTCCCTTAAACCAATCAGAAAGAATTCTTCTTAAAATTGAATCATTAGTTTCACTATCATAATAACTTTTTATAATATATGGTGCATAATCTATGTTATAAATATTATATATTTTCGTAAATACACTTGTTGCTGAATCATATTCTAAACTCAATACAGGATTATTTTTATTCATTAAAACACATTTCATATGATTTTCTCCATTTCATACCTTATTTTTTAATAAAATGTTTATTTATTTCATTATATCATAACTATATTTAATTTAGAAAAAAAGTATCAAATGATACTTTTAGAAATTATTACATTGTCCTTGATATACATCACATTTTTCGTTTTCTTCACAACAAGTATATTCTGGAGTATAAGTATGAGTATATATATGATGATTTATTACTCTTGTATTAATTGGACATACATGTGGAACATGATGATGTATTTCTCTATGACAAACTCTTTCAACTGGGCATTCATAAACAACTGGGCATTCCATTCCAGGCATTGCTATATTACCATTATACATCATTTTTCCATCTTCTTTATCTACACATCTAAAATTATACATTAATACACTATCCTTTCTAAAATATTCTATGTAATTTATTTATTAAATGATAGTGAAAAATAACTAATAAAGTTTTTTGCAAAACAAAAACCAATAGCACTGATAATACTATTGGTTCGAGTTTAAGAAAAATTGTGAAACTAGATATCATCTAGAACTAAATATTATCAGTATTTAGCACAACATCTCATCATTATGAGTTTTCTTTCTCAATTACAATTGCAACACCTAGATTTGATAAGATTTTATTTATCCTTTACATAAATAAATTTTCTAACTAAAAAGTTTTCTTAAAATCAACCATAACATTAATAATTAATACCAACCCTATACTCGATTTTAAAAACCAAAAAATCATTCATAAATTTAACAAAAGTAATAAACACTTTCTATAATTTAAAATTAAACATCAATTCTAAATTAATATAAAATTTATAACTTACTATCTCTAGGTTAATATCATTATATGATGTCTATTTAAGTTTGTCAACTAGTTTTTTGATTTTTTTTTAAATTTATGCTATTATATTTTCTACTTAAGGGGGATAAATATGTTTGGAGATACACAATTAGTTGGTGAAAAAGCATGTAAAATACATGATAAAAAAATAATTTTGCCAAAATTTACAACACCATCTTATAAAGATACTTTAATTTTCTACAAAAAAAGTATTAATGATATTAGATTATATAGAGAAAATATAATTGAAGAAAAATCTAAAAAAGCCTTTTTAGAATTAAAAAAATTATTGCCATATAGAGAATATTTGAAATATGTTAGGACTTTTTATGGAAGAATGTTAACTTCAGAAACTGTTAATAAAGATAACTCTATTTTAATACCAAATGACATATTATTTAATTTTGAAAATTATATCTATATTTTAGGATGTGAAGATCATATAAAATTATATAAAAGTGAAGAAGAATTAAAAAAATATACTTTAAAAAACATAACTTAATTAAGTTATGTTTTTAAAATGGCATTTTCATATTTCCATTACTCATTTGTTTCATCATTTTTTTCATTTCTTCAAATTGTTTTAATAATCTATTAATTTCTTCTACACTTCTTCCTGAGCCTTTACTAATTCTAAGTTTTCTAGAATTTTTTAATACTTCTGGATGTCTTCTTTCGTACGGTGTCATGGAAAGTATTATAGCCTCTATATGTGAAAAGTCTTTTGGATTAACATTTATGTTATTTAACCCCATCTTTCTAGCGCCCGGAATCATTTTAAGTAAGTTTTCTAGTGGTCCTAGTTTTTTTATTTGTTTTAAATTAGTTAAAAAGTCTTCTAAATCATATTTACCTTTTTGCATTTTTTTTGCAAGATTAGTTGCTTCTTCTTCATCAATAACATCATTAACTTTTTCTGCTATTGATAAAATATCACCCATATCTAGAATTCTTTCAGCCATTCTTTCTGGATAAAATTCACTTAACCCATCCATTTTTTCACTAGTACCTAAAAATTTAATTGGAATATTTGTTAAATGTCTAACAGATAGCGCTACCCCACCCTTCGTGTTACCATCCATTTTTGTTAACATAGCACCTGTAAGTGGTAGTTTATCATTAAAACCTTTTATAACATTTATGGCATCTTGTCCCATCATAGCATCTATTACTAAAAGTATTTCATTTGGCTTAGCGATATTATTAATATTTACTAACTCATCCATTAGTAATTCATCTATATGTAATCTACCTGCAGTATCTATAATTATATAATCGTGTTTATTTTCCTTAGCATATATTAATGCATCATTAACTATTTTTATTGGATCGATTTGTCCTTCTGAAAAAACTTTTATATTTAATTCTTTTCCTATAGTTTCTAATTGTTCTATTGCTGCTGGTCTATAAACATCACATGCAACTAATAATGGATTTTTTTTATATTTTTTTCTTAACATATTAGATAATTTACCAACTGTAGTAGTTTTACCACTACCTTGTAATCCTACCATCATAACTATTGTAGGATTTTTTGTTGTTTCTAACGGAATATAATCTTTACCTAATAAATTAACTAATTCATCTTTAACTATTTTAATAAATAATTCATCTGGTTTTAAACTTTTTGCTACATCCATTCCTAATGCTTTTTCTTTTACATTTCTTATAAATTCTTTAACAACGTCATAGTTAACATCTGCTTCTAAAAGAGCCATTCTTATCTCTCTCATTGCATCACTAATATTGTCTTCAGTAATTTTACCCATTCCTTTAATATTCTTTATTGCATTATTTATTCTATCTCCCATGTATTCAAACATTTATAATCACCTACTAACTATTATACAAAAAAAAACACTAGTTTCCTAGTATTTTTAATGAATCAAGTTATAAACTAATAAATTTATAAACATTGCTAATATAGTATAAATTAATATCATTAAGTATTGTAAACTTTTTTTAATAAATTTATCACTAAATCTACTTCTCATAAATACAATATTATTTGCAAACATAATAGAGAATAAATTATTAGCAAGTAAAACAGTATCTTTAACAAATATCATTACTATAAATCCTACAATTATATTTAATATAAAATCATAATACCATATAAATTTATCAGGTTTCTTATAATAATAAATAATCATATCACTTATAATGATAAGTATTAATAAAACGATTGTACAATATTTAAAATTTTTAAAATAAAAGTTACAAAATATAAATAGTAATACGTTTAGTACCAAAATCATTAAGTATTTACTAAATAATTTTTTATTATCTTTAATATATTTCATACATAAAACCTCTCTTAAAAGATAACATATTATTTTAAAATAATCAAATTAAAAAATACTCAAATTTATGAAATAATATAGGGTTTAGTCTTTGTTCCGTTACCATTTTATACCTTTTTTCCTCTCCCCAACAAAATTGAAGTTGGAAGAAAGATATAATTTCTTTAATACATAAATAATTATAGAAACTACTTTCTTACCTTACGTAAATAGTTTCAAAAAAAGTACTTGTTATCAAGTACTTAATCAAATTAATCTCTTGGTTTTGATATAAGAGAAAAGAAGAATGAAAATATTACTGCAGTTGCTATACCTACACATCCGTTTGCTAACATATTATTAAATATGCCTAAAAAACCACTTGATAAGTATCCTTTGTATGCTCCATTAAATAAACCGTTTCCAAATGATGTAATTGGTATAGTTGCTCCTGCACCTACCATATCAATAAACTTATCATATATACCTAACATT
Organism: uncultured Bacilli bacterium; assembly: GCA_934089255.1. Taxonomy (GTDB): domain Bacteria; phylum Bacillota_I; class Bacilli_A; order RF39; family UBA660; genus UMGS1124. The sequence continues at coordinate 8,510 of CAKOJI010000012.1, forward strand.
CCTAAAAAAGCACCAAATACTACTAAAATACTAGTAACGTGTCCTGGAGTAAGTTTTGTGTTATCTAATATTATTTGTCCTATTAAGCACATAGTACCACAAAATAAGAAAGAATATAATAATGTCAATTTAACACCTCCAAACTTACTAAATGAGCAATACTTGGTATAGAATGTTTTTGATTTACTAACATAGGACTATGTAAAGATCCTGTTGCAATAACTATAATTTTTTTATATTTTTTATTTTGTAAAATGTTATTAAGTAATACAAGCGGTAAACATACTGGTCCACTTCCACCACTATAAGTATCTTGTTCTTTTTTATATATTATAGACCCTGCATCTATATGATTTTTTATATTTATTCCATAATCTTTTTTTAATATTATTTTAAATAAATCTGCACCGTATGTGCCTAAGTCTCCTGTTAGAATTAAATCATAATCATTAGTAGTAGTATTAGTTGATTTTAAATAATTATATAAAGTATTTGATGCAGCAGGAGCCATAACTGCACCCATATTATTTGCATCTTTTATTCCCATATCTACTACACTTCCTATAAGAGAAGAATTTATTTTTATATTTGTTTTTGTCTTAGTTAATACTACACCTATACTTCCTGTAGTGGTAAATGTTGTATAATTTGGTTTTTGTGCTCCATATTCAATTGGAAATCTGAATTGTTTTTCACTACATAAATTATGACTGCTAGTTAAAACTATACCTTCTTTTATTTTTTTTGAATCAATCATATTAGATAAAACTATCAAACTTTCTACAAATGTTGCACAAGCACTATATAAACCTAAAAAAGATATATTTTTGTTGCTAACGCTTGAATTAGTAGTTGTTATCTGATTTGATAAATCCCCACCTACTATTAAATCTGTATTATTATTAGTTAGATTTTTTAATACTTCTTTTTGAAGTTTTATCTCACAATCTTCTATTGTTTTTTCTCCATCATAATAGTCTTTTAAATATCTATTAACGTTTTTTAAATTACCGTTATTTTCTTGTGTTCCTGCTATACTATAAAAATCTTTTATATATACATCTTTATAATTTATATTAACCATGAAATAACACCTTTAGTATGCAAAATACAAATGCACTTACCATTCCATATAATATTACACTACCTGCTAATTTAAAAAAGTTTGCTCCCACGCCAGTAATTAAACCGTCTTTTTTATAATCCATTGCACAACTTTGTATTGAATGAGCAAATCCAGTTGTTGGAACTATTAAACCAGCTTTGAATTTAATAACTAACTTATCAAAATCAAAAAATGCAGTTAAAAAACAAGTTATAGTTATTATTAGGAAACAAATTATACTACCAGCATCACTCACTTTTACATTATAATAGTTAATTAATAATAATCTAATTATTTCACAAAAAGTTCCAAGTAATCCACCGCATAAGAATGCAGTTATCATATTACCTAATTTATTTACTTTAGGTGTAGTATCTTTTACTAATTTTTGATATTCTCGTTTTTCCATTTAAAAACCTCCATTTTTATTATGAAGGTTTTTAATGTTTTTATGCACAAATATATTCTTTTATTTTCTTTTTAGAACTTGTTTCTAATCTGGATACTTTTACTTGGTTTATACCTAACAAGTTAGCAATTTCTTGTTGAGTATAATCTTCATAGTATCTATAAAGAATTACTTTTCTTTCATTATCACTTAATTTTTCTAGTGAATCTCTAACTAGAATATTAGTGTCATAGTCATAGTTAGTACCAACAATAGTATAAAGGTTACTATCATTTAATACATCACTTTCCTCATCTAATGAAATAATACTGCTTGTAGTAATTATAACATCGTTTATTAAACTTAAATCTATTTCTAAATAAGCGCTTATTTCTTCTAGTGATGGTTCTTTGTTAAATTTTTGTGTTAATAGAATTTTTGCATTTTCTATTTGTTTATATATTTTTAAATAATTTTTATTAAGTTTAATATTTCTATTATTTTTAGCAAGTTCATACATTTCACCAAAGATATATTTATATGCAAATGTAGTAAATTTAATGTTTGACTCTATATTATAATTTTTATATGCTTTTAATACTCCTATATATCCTACTTGGTAAAGATCAGATGTCTCTACACCATAGAATTTTTTAGCAATTGACATTATAATATTTTTCAAATCTTTACTTTCTATTATCTCGTCTATAGTATTCATAATCCACCTAAATTTTTAGTATTTTAAGTGCACTTAATTCATTATTTACTTCTTTAAAATATTTTAATTTAAATTTGTTGTTAACAACGAGTAAGTTACCATTATTATTAAGTATTTCATTATAAGTATTAAGAAGTGAATTAAATCCATCTTCATCAATACATATAAGATTATCAAAGTTGTAAACTAAATTCTTAATGCCACTATCTTTAATTAATGGAATTAATTTATCATTAAATATATTTATCGTAGTTTTTTTTAGGGATCCATTGACTCTAACAAATAATATTCCATTAATAAATTCCATATCTATATTTAACATAAGTACCATCATCCTTAATATAATCTATTTATTTTTATTTTTAAAGTCTTTCGACATAACCTTACTTTTTTTTATTAAAAATATATTTATACACATTAAAATTAATATTATTAATATTTTTAAGTAATTATTTTTATTATCATTTAATTCTATGACGTTATCATTATTTATATTATTATTTATATTTTTTTTATTTAAAGTATTAGTTTTATTAATTACTTTTTTATTATTTATTATATTTTTCTTTGTTATTTTTTTATCGTAATTAATATTTTTTACTTGATAAGTTTTATTTTCAAAATTATTTTCAGAATTATTTCCATTTTCCAATATATTACTGTTACTATCTTCTTTATCATCAATATCAACAATAACTCTTTTTAAGTATACTTTATTACCTATTTTAAATTCACATAAATAGTTTCCGTTTATTTCCTTATTTATATCACAAGTATAAGAAACATTATCTGTTTTATATTCTATAAAGTCTTCTATATTATCACTTTTATTTTTAAAGATTATTTTATCTTTTAATACTAATTTATCTCTTTTATAATATTTTTTTTCTACTATATAATCATTTAATATTAAATTTATATTAGGGTTATATTCTTCGTATTTATTTAATATTTCTTTTTCTAAATAATAATATTTATATAATTTTTCTTTACTTAAATAATAGTAATCAACTTTATAATTGTTATCAAATTTAAAATATATATTATATTTTTTTGTATTATTTTTATTTAGATTTATTTTATAACCAAACATCGTATCAATTGATATTGATTCATCAATGGTACTACTAGCATATATAATAAGTTTTATATCATTTAAATCATATGTTTCTTCGAAAAATATTCCAATACTTTTAAACCATAAAAAAGGTATATAATAAGTGTTATAATCATTATCCATTATGTTTTTTGCAATGTCTAAATTGGTAGTATAATTGATTTTTTTATCATTTACATAAACTTCTACTTCATATATTTTCAAATAGAAATGTTGATATTTAAAAGATATGTATATAGAATTAGTTTTATTGTTTACATATGGATGTATAATTATATTTTGTTCTTTATTTTCATCATAATTAGAGCTTTCTATAGTTTTTTCTATATAATCTTTTTCATCTTTTATATAATTATTATTTTGTTCAAGATAACCTAAATCTTTTTTTATATAGTTAAATGTATTATATTTTTTTATTGTTTCTATTTTGTATAAGTCTTTATCTAAGTTATCTAGTGACTTAGTTAGTTTATAATCACTATAGAAAGTTTCTGCTTTAACTATTATTGGAAATAAAAATATTACTATAAGTATTTTTTTCATAAATTCACCTCTACTATACATATAGTAATTTTTTTTGTATTTCCTTTTTTTTTATTAAAAAAACTGTAAAAATATACAGTTTATTCGTCTTTTTCTTCTAATTCTGTGTTTTCGTATGTTGTATCGGTTGGCTCTTCTTTAAATTCTATTTCATAATAAGCATCTTTTATTGCTATTTTTATGATAAAGTATAATAAATAAGAAGTAAGAGCTACTAAGGCTATATAAAATATTCCTATTAAAACATTAATCATTATATAGATTCAACAACTAATTTTATAGCTGTTTTCTCCTCTCCTTCAAGCATAATGTCAGAGAATGCCGGTATGACAACTAAGTTTTCTCCAGATGGTGCTAAAAATCCTCTTGCAATACATATTGATTTTATTGCTTGATTTAAACTACCAGCACCTATTGTTTGTATTTCTACACTACCTTGTTCTCTAAATACATTAGCTATTGCACCTGCAACTTTACTTGGATTTGATTTGGATGATACTTTTAAAATTTCCATATTTTCACGCTCCCTAATTAATAATATTAATTAAAATAAAAAAAATGTATTGTTTTTAATACATTTAATTTTTCTCTCTTATTTTTATGTGTACTTCTCTTAATTGTGTTTCTGTGACTTCTCCAGGTGCGCCCATCATCATATCTGCTCCACTTGCGCTCATTGGGAATGCTATAGTTTCACGAATATTTTCTTCATCTAGTAAAAGCATTATCATTCTATCTATTCCAGGAGCCATTCCTGCGTGTGGAGGTGCTCCGTACTTGAATGCAGTGTATAATCCTTTAAATCTTTCTTTTAAGACATCTTCTTCGTAGCCTGCAATCTTAAATGCTTTTTTCATTATTTCAAGATCGTGGTTTCTAACTGCTCCACTGGCAAGTTCTATACCGTTACAAACAAAGTCAAACTGATGTGCTACAATACTTTCTATTTCTCCATCAAAAGCTTTCATGCCACCTTTTGGCATACTGAATGGATTATGCGTGAAATCATATCTTTCTTCTTCTTCGTTCCATTCGTACATTGGAAAGTCGTTAATAATACAGAATTCGAATTTATCTTTATCTATTAAATCTAATCTTTTACCTAATTCATCTCTTATTAACCCTGCTAATTTAGGAGCATTTTTTCTATCAGCGATAAAGAATAATACATCATTACTAACTAATCTTGCTTTTTTAATTAAATCTTCTCTTTCATAGTCAGATAAAAATTTATCTATAGGTCCTTTGAATGACATATCGTCCATTACTGTTATATAACCAATTCCTGGCATACCAATAGTTTTTGCGTAATCTACTAAATCGTTAAACCAAGAGTTAGATTTATCTCCAATATTACTTACTTTAATACCTCTTACAGTAACTCCTCTAAATGGTTTAAATTCAGTATCACTAAATTCTTCTGTTAAATCTATTATTTCTAATGGATTTCTTAAATCAGGTTTATCAGTTCCATATTTTAACATACTTTCTTCAAAAGAAATTCTTCTGAATGGTCTTGGGCTTATTTTTTTTGAACTAAATTCTTTAAAAGTATCGTGGAAAACTTTTTCTCCTATTTCGTAAACGTCTTCTTCTGTAGCAAAAGACATTTCCATATCTAACTGATAGAACTCTCCATATATTCTATCACTTCTAGCGTCTTCATCTCTAAAACAAGGTGCTATTTGAAAATATTTATCAAATCCAGCAACCATTAATAATTGTTTAAATTGTTGTGGTGCTTGTGGTAATGCGTAAAATTTACCGTGAAATTTTCTTGATGGAACAATAAAATCTCTTGCTCCTTCTGGACTAGATGCTGTTAAAATTGGAGTTTGTATTTCTGTAAATTCTTCATTCGTCATTAATGTTCTTAAATAATTTATAACTTTATTTCTAAATAATACATTATTTTTTACTTTTGGATTTCTTAAATCTAAATATCTATATTTCAATCTTACATCTTCACTAACACTAGTTGATGACATTACTTCAAATGGTAAAGTATGTTCACAAGTACCAAGTATTGTTAATTCACTAACCAATACTTCAATAGTACCAGTACTTATTTTATCATTATAATCATCTTCATCTCTTTTTCTAACTAATCCACTAACTGTTATAGAACATTCTTTAGAAACTTCATCAAACATTTTATCATCATTACTAACTAATTGAACAACGCCTATTTGATCTCTTAAATCTACAAATATTACTCCACCGTGGTCTCTTATATTTTCAACCCATCCACAAATTCTTACATCTTTTCCTATATAACTTTCATCTAATTTTCCAGCATAACAATTTCTATATATATTTTCCATTATTTCATCCTTCCTAACTCTTCTTTAATTAATTTTAAAGAAGTTCCTGGGTTTGCTTGTTTATTAGTTTTTTGCATAACTTTACCAACTAAGAAATTTGCAACTTTTTCATTACCGTTTAAATATTCATTAACTTGTTCTTTATTTTCATTTAATATATCTTTGATAATACTTATTAATTCATCTTCATTACTTATTTGTTTAATATTAGATTTTTCTATTATTTCGATAGGATCTATATTTTTTTCCATTGCTTCATACAATATTTTTTTTGCAAGTTGACTAGATAATTCTTTATTACTAACTTTATCTACTAAACTGCCTAACATTTTAGGTGTTATAAATAAATTTTTAATATCAATATTAAGTTTATTTAATGAACCTAGTATTATTATTGTCATCCAGTTAGTTGCAGTAAATAAATCAGTTGTGTTTTTTATTAATTCATCAAAATAATTAGATATAAATTTATCTCTTGCAAGCGTTTCTGCATCACTAATACTTATTCCAAGTTCAATGTATCTTTTTACTCTAGAATATTCTAATTCTGGTATTTCTTTTTTTACTTCTTGTTTCATTTCATCAGTTATTTTAACTGGTGCTAAATTTGGTTCAATATAGTATTTATAGTCAACTGCATCTACTTTTTCTCTCATAGAATAGGTTTTACCGTCTTCGTCAATTCTTCTTGTTTCTTGAATAACTTTTTCTCCACGTTCAAGTATTTCTGTTTGTCTTTTTATTTCATATTCTATTGCAGCTTTTACACTTGTAAATGCGTTAATATTTTTCATTTCTACTTTAGTACCAAATTCAGTATCTGTATCTTTCATTAATGAAATATTAACATCACATCTCATTTGTCCTTTATCGCTTTTTGCCTCACTTACTTCACAGTATAAAAATATATTACGTAAAGTTTCTAAGAATCTTACTGCTTCATCAGCACTATATATACAAGGTTCTGTAACTATTTCCATTAGAGGAATACCAGAACGGTTATAATCTATAAGAGAGTAATTAGTACAATGTTCTAGGGATGCTGTATCTTCTTCTAGGTGTAATTGATGTATATCTACAGTTTTTTCTACTCCATTAACTAAAAATGATACGTGTCCGTTTCTTCCAAAAGGTTTTGTTACTTGTGTTATTTGATATCCCTTTGGTAAATCTGGATAATAGTAGTTTTTTCTATCAAATATTATTTCATCTGGTGTAGTGCAGTTTAATGCCATTGCAGTTTTTAATGCTTTTTTGCATGCTTCTTTATTTACAACAGGTAATATTCCTGGTAATCCTAAATCAACTGGCATTACGTTAATATTTGGTAAATTAGTATAAGTGTTTTTTGCGCTTGAGAAGTTTTTTGAATTTGTTTTTAATTCACAATGAACTTCTAGTCCAATAATAACTTTATACATTTTTATCACCTACTATCTGTCCTTTATAATTCATAGTACTTTCTAGTTCGTTTGCAATGTTAAGTACTAAATCATCTTTAAATATGTCTCCAGTAATATTTACTGAAATTGGCATATTATCTATAAAACCACTTGGAATACTTATACTAGGAAAACCACCAAAGTTACCAATTGCTAAATGATTTTCTAATATTAAATATTCGTTTGAAAGTGTATCACTTTTTTCACCAAATTTAGGTGCTATACCACCACTAGCTGGCATTATTAATCCGTCATACGTTTTAAATAGTTCGTGCATTTTATCTACTATCATTCTTCTAATTCTACAAGCATTTAAGAATAATTTTTCTTGATTTTCTTTTTGTAATACGAAAGATCCAATAACAAATCTACGTTTAATAAGTTCACTAAATCCATTTGTTCTTGTATTAAACATTATATCTTGATAGCTTTCTCCATCTACTCTGTTTCCAAATTGTATACCAGTAAGGTTAGAATTATTACTTGTTGCTTCAGCACAACTAATTGTCATATAAGATGGATATATTGCACTTAATAATTTTTCATCTATTGATACTTCTTCAACTGTAATACCAAGTTTTTTACAGTTTTCTATAACTTCGTTAAAATTCTTTAATGTTTCTTTTAACATTTCATTAGGTGAATCATATGAATTTATATTGCAAGCTTCTTTTATATAAAATAATTTTTTACCTTTAACACTATTAGTTAATGTCTTTGTATAATCTTTTCCATCATCTTTTAATGATGTCATATCAAGTTCATCTTTACCCTTTAATATATTTGTTACAATTGCTGCATCTTTTACACTTCTTGTAAACATTGCAACATGATCTAAACTAGAAGCAAAAGCAAAAAGTCCATATCTTGAAATTCTTCCATATGTTGGTTTAAATCCAACAATTCCACCGAATGCTGCTGGTTTACGAACAGAATCTCCTGTATCACTTCCTATTGCAAATGGAACTATACCAAGTGCAACGCTTGCTGCACCACCAGCAGAAGATCCCCCCATAAGTCTAGATGTATCCCACGGATTTTTTACAACACCAGTGTTTGCAGTTGTTCCAGTTCCACCCATTGCAAGTTCATCCATAGTATTTTTTCCAACTAAAACTGCTCCACTTTCTTTTAATTTTTTATATACAGTTGCGTCATATACAGGAACATAATTTTTTAAGATGTTACTTGAAGCAGTAGTTAATATACCAGTTGTAGAAAAATTATCTTTTAAAGCATAAGGAATCCCAGTTAATATTGTATTCTTTTTTGGACGACATTTATATTTATCTATAATAGTTACAAATGCGTTAATATTTTCTTGATATTTATGTGCTAAACTATTTGCTTCATTAAATAATTCTTCACTTGTTACATTTTTCTTATCAAGTTCATCTCTTAAATCTGTAATTAACATTTTTTTATATTCCATTTTATTCCACCACCTTTGGTACTTTTACTTGATCTCTAACTTGATGTTTAGTATTACTTAGTACTTCATCTACTGAAAGTGATTCACCAGATACATCATTTCTTAATTCTGCTTCATATGTTACATATGGAAATATCATAGGCTCCACATTTTTAATTCCTTCTATATTTCCTATTAAATCCATTTGTTTTAAAATAATATCAAATTCTTTAAGTAATGTAGTATACTCATCTTCACTCATTCTAAACATTAATTTTTCAGCATATTTTTCTAATAATTCTTTTGTTATCATAAAAATCCTCCTTAAATAAAAAAACAGTTAAATACTAGGGACGAATAACCGCGGTACCACCCTAATTATCTAACTGATATCTCTTAAATATAACGGCTTTAAACCGTTCTTTCCTACTATTAATTCAGAAAGAATCTCAACAGTGTTATTCATACAGTTTTATCTATCCATTTTCAGCATCTAGGACTCTCTTTTAGAATATTGTCTATATTACTTCTCTGTCTCTTCAATTTCAAAATATATTAGTATTATATCACAAATTTATAAAAATTCTACTTTTTTTTATAATTATATAAAAAAACACTTGATTTTTACATCAAATGTTAATTTTTTTCTCCTTCTTCTAACATAGTTGTAATAAATATACCATATCCAGTTGTAGGGTTATTTATTATTACGTGAGTAACTGCACCAAATATTTTATTATCTTGAATAATAGGACTACCACTCATACCTTGTACTATTCCGCCACTTGTATTTAAAAGTTTTGGATCTGTTACTTCAAATGAAATATTTTTTATATTAGAATTGGTATTTATTTTTGTTATATTTATCTCAAATTCTTCTACAGTTTCTTTATTTATAACTGTATATATAGTAGCTTTACCAACTTTTAAATCATTTGGTTTACCTACTTCTAAAGTTTTTTTATTGGATATATCTTTAGTATATTTACCGTATATTCCACTAATAGTATTTTTATTTATATTACCATAAATATTATTTGAATAGAATTTTGCATTCTTAGTTCCAGCAGTTCCTACTGTAGATCTATCTATACTAGTTACTAAACTTTCAAATATAGTTCCACTTTTAACTTCTACTTTAGTTAAACTATTTCCTTCTATAATTTCGTGTCCTAATGCACCATATATAAGTGTATTTGGATCTATATAGGTAAGTGTTCCTATTCCACTAATTTTATCTTTTACATATAATCCAGTTTTATATACTCCTTCTACATTTATAAGTGTAAAATCTATCGTTTTTTCTTTTTTGTTTCTTAAAACAGTTATTCTAACTTTATTATCTTGTACTGTTTCTTCAATAGTTTTTACCATATCGTCTATAGTAAATACTTCCTTATCACTAATTTTAGTAATAACATCACCTATTTTTAAATCATTGTTATTTAATCTATTATTAATTTTATAAAAACCAATTATAATTATTCCATCATTTTTTACTTCTATTCCTATATTATTTCCTCCTGGAATTACATAGTTTGAATATGCAAAAACATTTAGAGGGAATAATAGTATTAACAGAGCAATTATTAACTTCTTTTTCATTTTACCACCATTATTATTATGTAACATTTTATAATAAAAAAATAACCAATTTATGGCTATTTACATATTAAAAATAATAATCAAAAATAAATATTAAAAAAAGTACACAATTTAAGTACTTTATGGTAAACTTATATTAGGTAGAACATTTATTATTAAATGCCTTACCTTTATGGTTTTCGACATTTGTGCTTATTTAAGTACTATGTCTTTTTTTATTAACCAAAACGCCCTAAACTTTTTGTAGGAAGAATAGAATACTAATGATTAATAAAATAATAATTAATCTATCTAAAAACTTTATTAAAAAAGTTTTAAGTTTCATAAATTACCACCTCTCATACTAACAAAATATAAAAGGCAAGACATAAATAATAAATGTTCTAGTTTGATATACTAACATATACTTTTAACATAAATTGTCGAATATTGTAACATACAAAAAAAGCACTAATTTCAAGTACTTTATTTAAAATTCATCTCTATCTCTTAAGAATGATGGAATATCGAAATCACTATCATCGTCTACTCTTTGTTGACGTGATGGTGTTTCTCTTGTTGTATCTGTTTGATAAGTAGGATTTTCATCTTCGAATCCTGTTGCAATAACTGTTACTATTACTTCATCATTTAAGTTTTCATTAATTACAGCACCAAATATAATATTAATATCAGTATTAGCACTTTGTCTAACTATTTCTGCAGCATCTTCTGCTTCAAATAATGTTAATGAATTTCCACCTGTAACATTAATTATTGCATCAGTTGCACCACTTATACTTGTTTCTAATAGTGGACTTGAAACCGCTTGTTTTGCAGCTTCTATAGCTCTATTTTCTCCAACACCTAAACCAATTCCAATAAGTGCATTTCCACGTTTTTCCATTACGGCTTTAACGTCTGCAAAATCTAGGTTAACTAAACCAGATACAGCAATTAAATCACTTATTGATTGTACACCCCTATGAAGAACGTTATCTACTTCTTTAAAGGCATCAACCATAGGTGTAGATTTATCTATAATATCTCTTAATCTATCATTTGGAATAACGATTAATGTATCAACGTGTTTTCTTAACTCATCAATACCAAGTACAGCTTGTTCCATTCTTCTTTTTCCTTCAAATCTAAATGGTTTAGTAACTATACCAACTGTAAGTGCTCCTAAGTTTTGAGCAATTTCTGCAATAATAGGTGCAGCACCAGTACCAGTTCCTCCACCCATTCCACAAGTAACGAACACCATATCAGCACCCTTTAGTGCTTCTGCAATATCGTTTTTACTTTCTACTGCGGCTTCTCTACCTACTTCAGGATTTGCACCAGCACCTAATCCATTAGTAATGTCTGACCCTATTTGTAGTTTTTTTTCTGCTTTTGATACATTTAAAACTTGCAAATCAGTATTAGCAACTATAAATTCTACTCCTTTAACTCCAGATTCTATCATTCGGTTTACGGCATTACATCCTCCGCCCCCAACACCAATGACTTTAATTTTAGCAATTTGATCCATTTGTAAATCGAACATTTTAACACTCTCCCTTAACTATCAAAAAAGTATCCAAAAACTTTTCCTAATATCGAATCACTAGCAACATTAATTCTTTTTTCACTAGTGCACAAAATATCAATTTCATCACTATCAAAGATAGAATATTCTCTACCTTTAGAATTTAATTTTTCATTAAAATTTTTAATCATTCCAACGGCAGTTACATATTTATTATCTCTAACTCCTATTATATTAACATTTCCAAAAGTTACATTTTTACCAAAAATATTCTCAGCAATTATGTTAAAATCTTTTATCTCAGTTAATCCTCCTGTAACTATTATATAACTAATTTCCTTCTTTGTTAAGTGATTTATTATATTTTTTACTTTTTTAAGTATTTCTTCTAGCCTTGCAGATACATATTCTGATATTTCATATTGATTAACTATTACTTTTTCACCTAACTTATTTATTAAACTTGTAGTTTCTTTTGCACTAGATAATTTAGTACTTGCTAATGCAAATCTTTCTTTTAATTTTTTACTATCTTTCATTTTAGTTTTGTACATAAATGAAATATCGTTATCTACACAAAGTCCTGCTTCATCTAATATATTTTCTGCTACTAATAATCCTTTATAAAATACTGATATAGTGGTTTTACCTGCACCAATATTAACTATAACTCCATTATTTTCACTTAAAAATTCATTTTTAAATAATGAATAATCAGCAATACTTCCTAACATAATATCAATTACTTCTAAACCACATTTTTCAACAGTTTTAATAAAGGAATATGTATTATCTTTTGGTACACTTAATATTAAACTTTTTAATCTTAATTTATTTCCTTCAAGACCAACAGGATCTTTTACTGCATTTTCATCTAATTCATATTCTAATGGAATAATATTAATTAATTCGTAATTTTCATCTACCTTATTATAAGCACAAGTTTTAAGTATTCTTGATATATCTTTATTTGTTACAATGTTATCTTCATTATTAATAGTATTTACTCCAATACCATTTGTAACTTTTAAGCCATATTCAGGAACTGATAAAATAACTTTTTTTATCTTTAGTCCAATTGTATCTTCTGCTTTTTTTAATGCTTTTTTTATACTAAATATTACATCTTCTTCGTTTTGAATTAAACCTTTTTTTATTCCGTTTGATTCTTCACTAACTGCACATAATATATTAATTTTATCATTTATTATTTCTGCAACAATAAGTTTTACTGTATTTGTACCAATATCTAAGCTTGATAATATTCTTCTCAATGTGCACCACTCCTATAATACTAAGTCAATTATACTATATTTTTTTTTTTGACACAACCATAAAAAATGTAAACAATAAGCATTTTTATGTAATTTAAATTTATGAAGTGATATAATAAATTTAGGTGATTAAATGAAAACAACGTTAATAATTATATATAATAAGCTACTTACTGGTATATGTAAGTTATTTAGAAAGAATGGAAGTGTATTTCCTGGTAGTTTAGCTAAAAAACACGATAAAAATATTTTAAACAAAATAAAATATCCTAAATATGTTATCGGTGTTACTGGTAGTAGTGGTAAAGGTTCAACTACTAGTTTAATAGCATATATTTTAAAAAATAATGGTTATAAAGTAGTATGGAATCAAAGTGGTTCTAACTTAGTAAATGCTGCTATTACGTTAATATTAAATAATACTAATCCATTCACAAAAAAACTTAATGCTGATGTTTTATTAATGGAACTAGATGAATCTTATATTAATCAAATATTTAATAAAAATACTTTAACACATTTGTTAATCACTAATATTACGAGAGATCAACCTGCTAGAAATGGACATCCTGAATTAATCTTAAATAAGATAATAAATTCTATTGGAGATAATACTCACGTAATTATAAATGCTGATGATCCATTTTTAAATAGAATAAAATATACTCATCACGGTTTAATTACTACTTACGGAATAAATAAAACTAAATATGATACATTAGAACCAATTAATGAATCTGTTGATGCAGCATATTGTCCAATGTGTCATAAAAAAATGAAATATGATTTTTATCATACTGGACATATAGGAAAATATAAATGTACAAATTGTGATTTTGGTCGAGAAAAAGTTAATTTTGAAGCTAATGACGTTGATTTAGATAAACAATTTTTTACGATTAATGATTCAATATATCATATAAATAAAAATGTATTCTTTGCAGTTTATTATACTCTTGCTAGTTATACAATGTGTAAAACTATTGGTTTAAGTGATGAGTTAATAAAAAAATATTTAAATGATTTTCCAATGGAATCAAAAAGAATGAAAAACTATAAAATTGATAATAGACCTGTTAATATGATAGAAAGTAAAAATGAAAATAATTTAAGTTATTATGAAGCATTACATTATATTAGTAAAGAAAAAAATAAAAAAACAATTATATTAGGTTTTGATAATGTTTCTAGAAGATATAAACTTAATGATATTAGCTGGTTATACGATGTTAAATTTGAATTATTAAATGATAAAAATATAGATAAAATATTTATTATAGGAAGATTTAGATTTGATGTTTTAACTAGACTTAAATATGCAAATATTGCTGATGAAAAATTAGTTTTAATAGATAATTTAGATAATTTAATTCCAAAAATAAAAGAAGAATCTTCTGGAAATATTTATACAATGGTATGTTTTGATATGACAGAAATATTAAAACAGAAAATATTGGAGGATAATAATGGATAAAATAAAAATAGCACATCTTTATTATGATTTAATGAATTTATATGGTGAAGTTGGAAACGTTTTAGCACTTAATAATGGTATTAATGATCAAGATATGTTTTGTGAAGTGGTTAATTTAACTGTTGGTGATAAAATTGATTTTAATAAATATGACATTTATTATATGGGATGTGGTAGTGAAGAAAATCAAGAAATAGTTATTAATGATTTAATAAAATATAAAGACAAGATTAATAATGCAATAGAGAGTGGAAAACACTTTCTATTTACTGGAAATAGTTATGAATTATTAGGTAAATATATTTTAAAAACTAATGATACAAAACTAGAAACATTAGGTTTATTTGATTTTTATTCTAAAGAAGTAGATAAAAGAATTATTGGCGAAGAAGTAATGGAGTGTGATTTTTTCAAAGAACCAATTATTGGTTTTCAAAATAGACAATGTGTTTTAAATAATAATGATAATCATTTATTTCAAATTATAAACGGACACGCAGATAATTATAAATCACATTATGAAGGATTACATTATAAAAATTTATATGCTACATATAATGTTGGCCCTTTACTTATTAGAAATCCATTATTTAAAAATCATATTATAAAAGAAATTTTTGATAAAAAAGAAATACTTTATAAAAGTATTTCTACTGTAGATGATAAAGCATACAATGAATATGTTAAGAATTTTATTTCTTAACATATTTTTCTTTGTACTTTAATACAAGTTTTGGAGTAATTGTATCAACTAAATTATAATCAAAATAATTATCACTCTTTTTATATATGTTAAAGATAGTATCTAGTAATTCTCTATTAAAACCAACACTGGCTAAATTATTTAATATATTACAAAATTCTTTCGTAGAAAGATTTGGGCTATATTCTTCAGTAATAACATTTAGTATCAAATAACATAAACTTATTATAGTTGTATTTTTACTAGGTATATGTCTATCATTTTCATCTAAAGGATATTTACTATTGAAATCCCATAGTTTATCATTTAAAAATAAATATTTAGATGTTGGAGCATAAGCACCGTCAATATACGCACTATCTATATCTATTACTTTTAGCATATTGTTTTTATTATCATAAATAAAATTTCCTTCGTGTATATCACCTAACTGAAAACCAACACTATTTAATACTTCTTCTTTTTCTATTCTTTCTATGATACGTAAAATAGTATGTAAAAAGAATACTTTATCTTCTATACTAACTTTTTCACTTTTAAATATTAAACTTAAATTAGTATTATTTTTAATAAATTCCATTGTATAATCTTTATTGATACTACCAATCTTTACTAAACTTTCTGGCCATACGAATTCTTTAATATTAATATACTCTTTTAAATAAAATAATTTATTTAAAACAAAAAGTTTATTATTAAGTACATCTTCATCTTTAGAAGCAAATAATTTTAGTAACATATTTTTATAAATATATAGATATGATTCTGTATTATATATATCGCTATGAATTTCATAAGTTTTTAATTTTCTTAAATCTTTTCTATCAAATCTAATTATTTCCATAAAACCCCTTCTTTTAAGCGTGTATTATATATTAATAATCTATTTCTGTCAAAAAAAAAGAATTATTTTAAAGCGTTTAATAATTCGTCTTTTTTCATAGTAGTATATCCAGTAATTCCTTTTTCTTTAGCAATTGCTTTTAATTCAGCAACTGTTTTTTTAGATAAGTCATCACTTTTTACTTCTTTAGCTTTTACAGTAGTTTTTTCTTCACTCTTTTTTGGAGTAGTTTTAACAGTTTTTCCTTCTAATGCTGCCTTAGAAACATTAACCAATTCAGTGAAAGCTTTTTCATTATCTATAGCTAATTCACTTAACATTTTTCTATTTATTTCTATTCCAGCTTTTGATAAACCGTTAATAAATTTTGAATAACTTATATTATTTAATCTACAAGCAGCGTTAATTCTTGTAATCCATAATTTTCTAAAGTTTCTTTTATTTTGTTTTCTATCTCTATAAGCGTATGCTCCACTATGGAAAACTTGTTCTTGTGCTGTTTTGAATAATCTATGTTTACTACCAAAGTAACCTTTAGCAGCTTTTAATACTTTTCTTCTTCTGTTTTTTGCAACAGTTCCGCCTTTAACTCTAGTCATTTACTTCACCATTAGATGACATTTTTTAATTTGTCAACTGTTCCTTTCGATAATTTTCCTGATTTTCTTCTTTGTCTAACTGCTTTTGCTGTATCTTTTGCAGTTTGGTGATTTCCACCTGATTTTTTATAAGTTATTACTCCACTTTTATGCTTATTTAAAACTTTACTACTAGCTTTATGTGTTTTTTGTTTTGGCATTTTAATTTCCTCCTTATTTTTTTGGTGCTAACATCATAGTCATATTTCTACCTACAAGTTCTGGTGCACTTTCTATATCTGCAACTTCGCTTAATTCATTTGCAAATCTTAATAGTACATCACGTCCTAATTCAGTGTGAGCCATTTGACGTCCTTTAAATCTTAGGGAAGCTTTAATTTTATGTCCCTTGCTTAAGTAACTTGCAGCATTTTTTCTTCTTGTTTCAAAGTCATGTACATCAATATTAACAGATAATTGATATTCTTTAACTTCTTTATTATTTTCTCTTTGTTTTTTTAATGCTTCTTTTTGTTTCTTTTGACGTTCATAACGGTATCTATTATAATCCATTATTTTACCAACTGCATGTCCTGGTGTAGAATTCATCAATACTAAATCTAATCCAGCATAATTTGCAATTGTTAATGCATCAGCTAATTTTTTAGTACCCATTTGTTCTCCTTTAGGTCCTATTACCATTAACTCACTAACTTTAATTTGTCCATTGATCGGTAGATCATCTTTTTTTATGTTTGCTATACAAACGCACCTCCATAAATTTAAAAAGTGAATACAATTGTATCCACTTAAAAACCGTTATTTTTGGCCTTTTACCTATTACTTAGTTGTAATCAGGTGGATGTGGATACATCGCTTTCCTTTTCAATTCCTTTTTATTATATCATTACATTATATTTTGTCAAGTATAAATTTATTTGTTTTTTAATGTTAATTTTTTTACTTTATTAGCTTTTTCTTCTTCAGGAAGTAATTTATCTACTAAATTCATATCTTTTGTTTCATTATAATATTTTTCATCAAACATTATTTTTTTAATAAATTCTCTATTTTTCTTTAATTCTTCTAATTTAATTTTTCTTGTTTTTTCTGAAATGTTTTTTGATTTTAACATATAGTCGGTTGCAACTATAGCTTCTGATGTAATAGATGATGTAACTCCAACGTTCTTTATTGTTTCTTTATTATCATTTATTAGTTTCAAAAAGTTTGTAATGTGTTCTTTTAAATTTAATAAAATGCTATTTGACATATCAAATGTGTTTATTTCTTTTAATAAATCGTTAGATAAACCGGTTAACAGAATAGAACATACTGATAATCCCATTACCCAAGTTTTAATTCTACCTATTTCACTTGACTTTCCTAAACCACCGTTTTTAGCATTTTTAATATTTATTGCACCTATTAAAACTTCTAGAACTAAAGGAATAGTCATTATTGGATACATAGTAGATAAAACTACTAGTAAAGATATACCAAATATTTTATCAGCACTCATATCAAGTAAACTACCAAAAATTGTAGAAACACCCCATTTTCGTGCTAATAACCCATCTAAAAAATCTGTAAATAAAATTAGTCCAATTACCAAAAGAAATACTGAAGAACTTAACATAGATAACATAAGTGGCATAAGAATAGTTGCCCCTATTCTTGATAATGTTAAACCATTTACAATACACTTCTTTATCTTTTTTTCCATAACTTATCCCCCTTAAATTAAATGCTATTATACTTTATAAATTACTATTTGTCAAAAATCAAATAATATTTTAAAGTTTCATTAGTTATATCTATTTCTTTGATATAATCTTCCATACTAACAATTATATTTAAACTTATATCTTTATATATTACATTATAAGTATATTTACTAATATTATCTTTAACTTCTTTTATAGGACTATTACTTTTTAAAAGAGTTATTAAATTATTTAAATTTAAAAGTGATATATCATAATCTAAATTAATTATATTCTCTACATCATTAACTATTTCATATATATTATTATCTTTTATAACTATTTTCTTTATTGTATTATCATATTCTAAATATCCATTTATTTGATTATTATTTAATACACCATCTATTTTTAAAACTTTTTCTTCATTATTTAATGTATATTCTATATTATATTTATCTGTTAATAAACTATTTAACTTGTTTATATAAGTATCTGTTACTTTGGTAGTTTTATCTGGTTCTTTATTTATATTATTATTTGTTTTATTTATTTGATTTGTTATAAATGCTAATAGAAATAATATAATAAAAAATATGAAATAACTTAATAATTTAATACCAGCTTTCTTTCTTGGATCTTTCCAAGCTTCTTTTAAAGAATTATAAAAACTTTTTATTTTACTATCTTTTTTATTTTTCATTTATTTTTACTCCTATCAATTCTTCTTTTTTTATACCATTTAAGTATGAACTTACTAACATTTGTTTTTTTCCAGAAGGTATAAATTCAGTTATAACTACTTCACCATCTAAACAACCTATGCCTATTCCATCTTTATATATATGATTTATTATACCTATGTTAGATTTTGTTTTTTCATATCTGACTTTTACTATTTTATATTCTGTATTATTCATAATAAAATAACTTCTATTGTATAATGCTCTAACTTTGTTATATATATCTTTATAATTTTTATTAAAGTCTATTAACTCATCTTTTCTTTTTATTATATAAGCAAATGTAACTAAATTATTATCTTGTTTTATATTATCACACGTTCCATCTAATATACTTGGTAGTGTTCTAATAAGTAAATTAGCACCTAAATAACTTAATTTATCACTTAAGGTATTTATATTGTCTTTTTCTTCAATTTTTATAGATTCTTGTTTTATAATATTTCCGTCATCCATACCCTCTGCCATATACATTATAGTTATTCCTGTAACGTCATCTCCATTTATTATACTAGCGTGAATTGGTGCACCACCCCTATATTTTGGTAATAAAGAAGCATGTACATTTATACATTTATACTTTGGATAATCAAGAAGAATTTTTGGTATAATTTGTCCATAAGCACAAGTAATAATAATATCACATTCTGTTTTTAATATTTTATCGTAATCTTCTTTAATTTTATTAGGTGTAAATACTTCTATATTGTTTTCTAATGCTAATTTTTTGATGGGACTTGGAGTTAGTATTTTTTTTCTACCAACATAGGCATCTGGTTGTGTAACTACTAATCTAACATCGGTATTCTCTATTAATGTTTTTAATACTGGAACAGAAAACTCTGGTGTTCCCATAAATATTACTTTTAAATCTTTCATAATGATATCACCAATATTATTTTAGCAAAAAAAAAAAGATTTTTATAGTTTTTTATTAGCTAAATGTTTTATTAATTTATTTTGTTCTTTTATTGTTTTTTCTTTTTTTCTTATATCATTTATAAGAAAATTATACTCTTCTTTTTCTATTATTATATATTTACTATTACCATTATCATTAAAATTTCTAATAGTATTTATTAAAAGTGAGACTCCTGATATAAATAAAGATAGAAATGTTATAAATAGACTTGTTATATTATTTGGATCTCCAATAAACATTAATGTATTTATCATAGAAATAATAATTGATACTACTATTATATTTCCTATTATATTTTTATTTTGTACTTCCTTTTTCTTCATAAAAAAATCCTTTCATTGATTTATTTTATCAATAAAAAGATTTGACTTAAACACGGTTTTTAACATTTTATCGTTACTTTACATTTTTTTAATCTTCTCTGTCAATACTATCAAATAATTCAGTATCAAAAAACTCACTTAATTTAATTCCTAGTCCATCACAAATTCTGTAAATTGTTAAAAGTTTAGGATTTTTAGATTTACCATTTACTAAACTATCAACAGTACTTTGTGTTAAACAAGATATTGTGGCAAGTTTATTTACTGTTATATCTCTTTCTTTTAAAATTTCTAATATCTTATTAGATACCGCATCCTTCATTTTCATAATAATCACCTAATGTAATTGTATAAATTTTACTAACACCATTGATAACGTTGTATTGTTAAATTGAGTGATTTTGTAAAATTTAATTCAATTAAAAAGTTCTTAATGATATATTAAAAATGTATATATCATTAATAGTTTAGGCAATTATTAAAAAAATATTATAAAGTATTTATTATTTCACCTATTTTTTTTAATAATTCTTGTTTTTCTTGTTCTAATTCTTCTTTTTCTTTAATCCATATTAAGTATTTATTTTTAAATATTTTAAATGGTTCATTATATAAGTGCTCTTCTAATTCACTTTCAACATGTTTATATCTCATACAGTATGAATCTATTAAACTTTGGTTTAATTTATCTATAAAATCAAAAGATTCTTTATAAATTTTTTCAACATATTCTTCTGCTTTTTTTTCTTTCATGATATTTCACTCCCTAAATTATATTTTTACAAAAAATATAACAATAATACCATTATATCGTTTAAAAAATATATTTGATCAAAAAATGCGCGAAAGTACGGCTAATTTGTCTAAAAAGTTATGATAATAATTTCTAAGAGGTGGTGCGTATGGTACAGGTAGATTTTTTGGCATTACAGGACAAGATTTCTGAAGTCAAAAAAGATGAAATTTACGAAATTATATGTAAAAATATAAAAAAATATAGATTAGAAAAATATAATGAGTTCAAACAAAATAAAAATAATGGAACAATAAATCCATATACAACTGAAAATATTGCTGCATTATTAGATTATTATCATAATCATTATAAAAGATTTGAAAGTGAAAATGATGGTACAAAGAAAATACCTTTAGAAAAGATTATTAAGTTATCTATTATATTAAAAGAGTTTAGATGATTTTATAAAAAAATAGGAAGTAAAATTATTACTTTCTATTTTTATTTCATATTTTTTATTTTATCTGTATTTTTAAAATTTAGTTTAGCATATTTTTTTAAAATGTCAAAACCAAATTTATCTATTAAATTTTTACCTACATCATCAACGTTTATTCCTGCGCCTTTTGGTAAATTAACGCCTATTTCATTACTTAGTTTATCCATTTCTTTTAAAAATACGAATCTCGATATTATACTAGATACTGCAACTGATAAACATTTATCTTCTGCGTGAGTTGTAAATGTTATATCTTTTACTAAATTATTTGTACCAGCTAAATGTTCATAATATTTTTGTGGATATACAAATTGATCAACTACTATTTTTTTATAGTCATAGTTATCTTTATGTATTAGATTATATAGGACTTTGTTATGTAGTATCGCTTTTATCTTATTCATGTTAGTTATACCTTTTTCATTATACTCGCTTGGGTATAATATAAAAGTTGTATGAGGAATTTTATTAATTATTTTAGGAACTATATCTTTTATTTTTTCATCTGTTATTTTTTTTGAATCTCTTATTCCTAATTCTTCTAACATAAATTTATCTTTTATATCAACATAGCTTGCTGTTACAACTATTGGTCCAAAATAGTCTCCTGTACCTACTTCATCTGAACCTATAGTTGAAATGTATTTGAATCTTTCATCTTTTAAATCTTTTTCTTTATCATCTTTTTTCTTTAAATCTTTAGCAATTTCACTACTTACATTTCTATTATTTGTTATTCTTTCTTGTTCAATCCAGTAAGAAGCTTCTATATCAGCACCAATTCCTTGAAACATAATTTTACCTGATTCGTATAGTGTAATTACACAGTCTATATCCTTTACTTGAAATACACTATACGGAGGCTTTTTATCTAGAAATCTATCTTCATAAAATTTTATAATATCATTTTTTAAATTTGGACTTATTTTATATACTATTGTAGTTTGTGCCATTTTACATCACCAAATTAATTTTAACACATAATTATTTATTTTTCATCTAATTTATAATATAATTTAATTGGATGGTGATATATGAATATAGTAGATTATATAATATTAGTAATTTTAATTCTTTCAGCGGTTAAAGGTTTTAGACAAGGTTTGATACCAAGTATAGTTAATTTTGTGGGAGTATTTTTAGTATTTATTATAGCTTTTTATTTAAAGGCGCCTATTTCTAGTTTGTTGTATCAAAATTTACCTTTTTTAAGTTTTGGTGGAATTTTTAAAGGTGTTATTGGAGTTAATATATTATTTTATGAAGTTATAGCTTATGGCTTAACTATAATATTGCTTGGAATAGTGTTTGGTATTTTAAAGAAGATATCTATAGGATTACAAAAATTATTAAACTTAACTATTTTATTAAATTTACCTAGCAAAATAATTGGTGCATTAATTGGAATACTTGAGGGTATACTATTTTCATTTATATTATTATATATTGGTAGCGTTATAAATACTACTACAAAATATGTAAATGAAAGTAAATACAGTAGTATAATTTTAAATGATATTCCTATAATAAATAGTGTTACAAATAATTTAACTAAGAGTACTGAAGAAATTTATGATACAATTGTTAACAACCAAAATGATACTAATAAGGCTAATTTAGAAACAATTGATATTTTAATGAAATATGACATATTGAGTTATGATTCTGCAAATAAATTAGTTCAAGATAACAAGTTGAATATTAAAGGTGTTAATAATGTGATAGAAAAATATAAGGGAGATAAGTAATGATTAGATATTTAAAGGAAAATGAAGAATTATCAAGCGTATTAGGAAATGATATTACATTAGTTGATTTTTATGCTGATTGGTGTGGACCTTGTAAAATGTTAGGTACTGTTTTAGAGGGTATTGATTTAGATGTTATAAAAGTAAATACTGATGTTTTTCCTAAATTGGCTCAAGAATTTGGGGTAATGAGTATTCCTACTGTTGTAGTATTCAAAAATAAGCAAGAAGTTACTAAATTTATTGGTTTTAGAAGCAAGGAAGAAATTATTGATATTATAAATAACTTAAAAAAGTAATAAAATTTTGAAAATGTAGTAAAAAGTACTTGAAATTACTACATTTTTATTATATAATTTTTTTTGTAACCGAGTTATGTCTGCGTAGCTCAGCTGGATAGAGCAATCGCCTTCTAAGCTATCGGTCAGGCTTTCGAGTCGCCTCGCGGACACAATTTATAAAAATAAAACGACACTGA
>CAKOJI010000013.1 GCA_934089255.1 uncultured Bacilli bacterium
TCACGACAATCAATATCATAATGTTCTATATGAAGTGATGTATAAACATCATCTTTTACTAATCTTTCATTTAATACTACTGCATCTTCATAGTTATAACCATTAAATGTCATAAACGCAATAGTCATATTTTTACCTAATGCTAGTTCTCCTTTATCAGTGCTTGTTCCGTCAGCGATAACTTCACCACGATGTACTTTATCTCCTTTTTTAACAATTGGAGAATGATTTAAACAAGTTTCTGCATTAGATCTTTCAAAATTATCTAAATAATATGTATCTTTTCCAGTTGCATTCTTAACAACTATTTTCTTAGAGTCTGCATATTCAACAACGCCGTCAGCCTTTGCTACTATAGTTGAACCAGAATCTCTTGCAGCAATATACTCTACACCAGTACCAACTAATGGTGCTTCACTTTGTAAAAGTGGAACTGCTTGTCTTTGCATGTTTGAACCCATTAATGCTCTATGGGCATCATCGTGATCCAAGAATGGAATACAACTTGTTGTGATTGATACAACTTGACTTGGAGCAACATCTATAAAGTTAACTAATTCTTTTTTAACTATTAGATTTTCTCCATTTAAACGTGCAACAACCTCAGTATCAGTAATATTATTATCTTTATCAATACCGATAGTTGCTTGACTAATATAATAGTCACTTTCTTCATCTGCTGTTAAATATATAACTTCATCAGTTACGTGACAATCTACTACTTTTCTATATGGAGTCATTATAAATCCATATTCATTTACTTTAGCATAACTAGCAATTGAAGTAATAAGTCCTATGTTAGCACCTTCTGGTGATTCAATTGGACAAATTCTTCCATAGTGTGAAACGTTAACGTCACGAACTTCCATACCAGCTCTATCTCTAGATAATCCACCAGGTCCAAGACTTGATAAACGTCTCTTATCTGTTAATTCTGCAATTGGATTAACTTGATCCATAAATTTTGATAATTGACTTGAACCAAAGAACTCTTTCATAGCAGCTGTAACTGGACGAATATTAATTAGTGTTTTAGGAGTAACTGAATCTAATTCTTGTGTAGTCATTCTTTCACGAATAACTCTTTCCATACGAACCATACCAGTTCTAAATTGATTTTGAATTAATTCTCCTACTTGTCTTACACGACGATTTCCTAAATGGTCTATTTCATCAATATGTCCAATATCATCTAATAAATTTAAATAATATGATACAGCTCCATATATATCTGATATAGTTAAACGTTTAGAATCAATAGATTGATCATTACCAATTATTTTAATTTTTTCTTGTTCGTTAGTTTTGCTATATACAAGTACTTCTTGAACTTTGTTGTACTCATCTAATTCTTCATTAATAGTAACAGTTTTTAAATTATAACCATTTTCAAATAGTGGTCTAATACGTTCTAATGTAGCTTTATCAATAACTGTACCATCTTTAACTATTACTTCTTTACCATCTTTAATATTTTCTGCTATTTTTTCTCCAAGTAATCTGTCTAATACATTTAATTTTTTATTAAATTTGTAACGACCTACTCTAGCTAAATCATAACGGAATTTATCAAAAAAACGTGTAATTAATTGATTCTTTGCTGAATCAAGTGTTGCAGGTTCTCCAGGTCTTAGTTTTTCATAAATTTCAATTAATGCTTCATCAGTATTCTTAGTAGAATCTTTTTCTAAAGTATTTTTAATGAATCTATTATCGCCAAATACTTCTAAAATTTCTTCATCACTAGAAAGACCGATAGCACGCAATAATGTAGTAATTGTAACTTTTCTAGTTCTATCAATTCTTACATATATTACATCTCTTGCATCAAGTTCAAATTCTAACCAAGTACCTTTGTTAGGGATCATTTCTCCACTAACTACTGGACGTCCATTTTTATCTATTTCACGTTTAAAATAGATACTAGGACTTCTTACTAATTGAGAAACAATAACACGTTCTACACCATTAATAATGAATGTACCGGCATCAGTCATCATAGGCATGTCGCCTAAGAAAACTTCTTGTTCCTTAACTTCTCCTGTCTCATTAATAAATACACGAGCTTGTACTTTTAAAGGAACACTATAAGTTACCATTCTCTCTTTAGATTCTTTTACACCGTATCTAGGTTCATCAAAACAATAATCACTAAAACTAAGAGATATATTACCAGTGAAACTTTCTACAGGAAATAAATCATCAAATACTTCTTTAATTCCTTCTGTTAAGAACCATTGATATGATTCTTTTTGAATATCTAATAAATCTTTTAATTCATATTTATTAGATGTTTTTGAGAAAGATCTTCTTTCTCTATGGTCACCAAATTTTTCTACTTTGTATGCCACTCAAGTTCACCCCAATACTAGATTTTTTTAAGTGTAGTTTTTATAATAAATGAAACTACGCCACCAATTTAAAATTTTATCAATAAAAAATGAATATGTCAACGCTTTTTACAAAGAATTACAAAAAAACCTTTATCTTTATCTAAAACGTTTACATTATAAACATCTTTTATTTTCTCAATTAAACTTTTAGCCCCTTGGTCTTTGTTTATAACAAACCAAAGTTCCCCATCATCATTTAAGTAATTAATTGCATCCAGTATAATATTCATATAAACTTTCTTACCCGCTCTTATAGGCGGATTAGAAATTATAACATCATATTTTTTTTCAATATTACTATATATGTCACTAACAAATGCTGACGCATTAGCTTTCAAATTATTTATATTTAAGTTAGCTAAATGAACTGCTCTTTTATTAACATCTATCATATCAACGTATGAATCCATTATTTTAGATATAGTTATTCCTATAAAACCATACCCACATCCAACATCTAAAACGTTTCTTTTTTTTGTACCATATTTAAAATAATTTTCTACAAGTAACTTACTACCAAAATCTACTCTATCTTTACTAAAAACACCTAAATCACTTGTAAAATTAAAACTATAATCTTCATATTTATAAATTATATTTCTATACTCACTTCTTAAATTATTATCATTAGTGAAATATTGACTCATAAGATTCCCCTTTTTCAAAGACATAAGTTAATTATAGCACGAATTTTATTAAAAAAAAAGAATTTTTTTTGTAGTTTTAAAATTCTTTTGTTTCCATTTGAAAATGATACTTAAGAACAGAAACTATAATCTTCTGTTTTCTGTTCATAATTATTTACTCCTTATTTTATGTATTCTATTTCTGTATTACTTGGTTTTGTCTCTGTATCAATTTTCACAATTTTTGTTTTGGTATTCAATATTGCATTTGGTAGATTAATTTTATTTTCAATAACATCTTTGTTTACATAAATTAAACTGAAACCGCTCGGTATCTTGTCTTTTATCGTTTCAAAATAACTTGCAATAGTATAATTTATAGGGGCAAATAATGATATATATTTATTTCCACCAAGCCAATGTAATGCTTCGGTTTGACCATATTTTATTACATTACAATTAAATATATCTTTGGAATTATTGGTTGAAATATAATTATTATTAGCTAATAATGGATTATATGATGATATTAAACGTGTCATGTCTATACTTGTACTATTCGTTAACAATAATGTTTCTAAAGGTACACTTACTCCAATTATTTTTCTATATACCTTACCAGTTTTAAAATCTATGTAGTCTGAATAATCGTCTATTTTCCTTAATGGTTCATCTAAATAAATATTTAAAATTTGAATTACTTCATTAAGTTCAATATTATATGTTTTGATAGTGTTTACATTAGTTCCTTTTGAATATTTAATATAATATGTTTTTTCATTACTAAATATCTTTTCGTTATTTGTTTTTACATCGCTATATAACCATTTTTTATTTATATCATAATAATGAATCCTTATATTTCCTTGAAGAGAGTTTAATAAATAATATGTATTGGGTTTAACCTCAATATAATTAATGCTTCTAGAACTTGTTGTAGTTGATTCTAAAACACCTGTAGTTGAATTTATAGTACCACTTTCTATATTATTGTTATCAAATTTATTTTCTCCGACTAGTTTTATTGATATTTTATATTTACCATAATTTACATCATTAGTATCTGTTACTAAATCTCCTACACTTTTTATTTCAACTGGTGTATCTATAGAAGGTGTTCCATTTTGTACACTATTTCCATATATTCTATAGTTACTTAATAGTTTAGCGTTTTCTACTACTAAGTTATTTGTTCCAGTTACTGTTTCTAAAGTACTATTTAAGCCTTTTATATCCTTTATTAAAATATTTCCTGACATTTCTTTATTCATATTATCTGATTGATCATCGTTTGTTTCTATAAATTCTACTTTTAATTCAAAACTCTGTGTTTCTTTTTCTTCTATATCATTTGTTACTAACATTGTATTTGTACTTGGATATGTTATATTTGTTCCATTACAATTTCCTATATCACTTGTACAAGTAAGTGTTAGTTTTAAATCATTTTTATCTTCAAAGTTATTTACTACACTATCTAAATATACTACATAATTACTTATTTTAGCATTTCCTGTGTTTTTTACTGTAAATGTTTTAGTTGCTATAGTTTCACCTGGTATTATACTTTTTGCTTCTATTAATCCATTTCCATCACTATATGTTAATTCTAAATTAGCCATATCTATACTAATAGATTTATCACTCGTATTACCACTTATTCTTGTTAAATAATATCCATAAGTTAATCCTACTAATATTAATAAAACTAATACTATACCAGTTATACTAATTATTATTTTATTCTTTTTAT
Source organism: uncultured Bacilli bacterium (assembly GCA_934089255.1). Lineage (GTDB taxonomy): Bacteria > Bacillota_I > Bacilli_A > RF39 > UBA660 > UMGS1124. The sequence goes on from CAKOJI010000013.1 coordinate 4,773, forward strand.
TCATATTCATAAATACATCTCCTTTTTTAATTTATAACATATGGATTTGTTTTTGTTCCAATTCCATTATTTATGCTAATTTCAGATTTTAATATAATTGCTGGCCGAATAGAAGCTTGTGCTCCAACACTATAATCTGTAATATAACCATATGCATTGAAAAGATATACATAATCATAATCTTTATTATATGTTGCTGGAGATAATGTCCAAAAATATAATTTTTTATCATTCTGGTAAGTGTTTACTAAATATATATTATAATTAGTAGTTTCCCCAATTGTTGCTCCTGCATAAACTATTTCATCTGCTGTTATTGTTCCAACATTCATATTTGAATTATTTGCAAATTTATTCATATTTGTTCCATTACATTTTAGCGTTGGTTCTTTTATAGTTTTTCCTATTAAACGCACATATGAATCATAATAAAGTGTTAAACTATTAATTTGTTTATCTAACATTTCTTGACTAGTTAATGCAGTTGTATTATCATTTGTAGTAGCATATGCTTTATCATTCAGACACCAGTCTCCTGGTTTTAATTTATCTAAATAATTTGCAAGTGGCCCTGTTTGAAAATTAATGAAAAAATCAACCATATTATATCCATTTAAGTAGTTAAGCAACGTTTTACTTCTGTTATTTGTTGTGCCCGCAGAAGAGACTAATTCTCCGATTGAATAAATTTTATAACCAAATGAACCAGTCTTTGTTGTGCCATTAGTTGTACTCGGTATATTCCAGTTGCCATCACTAGTGGAACATGTACCATCTTGATCTTCTAATATTAGTTTTACGCTTCCATCTCCAAGTATGCGAACTATTCTCCAACACATTCCTGCAAAATTTACATAGTTGTTTTTTACATTACCTCTAAAATAAAATGTTTTGCCATAGTCATCTACAGTTTGTGATAAATCAGCTTCAGTATTATTACTAATACTAGTTGCAACATTTGTTGTAGGAGTTGGCCTATATTTAGCAGTCCCAGATTGTTCTTCTGTATCTGTTTCTCCTATTGCATTTTTTATAACATTATATGCTAATGTATTTTCTCCGTAGGTTTCATCTTTATTTGTATGTAACTGTACTTTAAATCCAAATATGTGCCCACTATCAGAATCTTGACTTTCTGTAGATGTATTATAATTTATTTTTAATGCATATGTATATACATCATTTGGTTTAGTTAATACTTCATCTGTCTTTATATATTGATTTACTATAGGAAACGTACCACTTGCAATTACTTCTGCACTACTTAAATTACTAGACGTAATTGTATTATTCCCACTTTTTCTATACAAAGTATATGTTATATCTTCTACTCTTATAAAATCATTTTCTACTTCATCTAAATATATATGATATTTTACTTCTACATTACCTGTATTAGTTGCCGTAAATATTTTTAAATACTCATAACCAGGACTTATAGTTTCACCGGATGATGTATTAGATATTTCTTTATACGTTACGCGCACTTTTTTAGATGTAAAACTCATTAATTTACTACCAGAGTTGCCTAGTATTTTTACTGATAAATAACCGTAGGTTAACCCAAGTAATGAAATAGTAATAAAAAATATATTTATTATACAAAATAATTGAAATCTTTTTTTCATATACTTTTCCTTCCTAAAACACAAAAAAACTATATCTTTTATACCCCCCCCCCAACAAAATTGGAGTTGGAAGAAAGATATAATTCTTCTTTATACATAAATAATTTATAGTAAGTACTTTCTTACTCTACATAAATAATAACAAAAAAAGCATTCTTTTTCAAGTACTTTTTTTGGCTCTAATTAAGAATTCTTCTTAGTTTTTTCTTTGCTATTTTTTCTTGTGCAATATTAATGAGTATGTCTCTTTCTTTGCTATAAGTTTCATAATCTTGATACCAAGATTTATAAGCATCATCATTTCTTCGATCAGGTAAATCATAATTATTATGTATATGTGTTCCAACAGATTTAGTAACTTTCATTCCGCCTAATACGTTCATGTGCCCGCCACCGTCACTCGTATCTTCTTTCCAATTAAGTCCATAATCTATATTATTCATATCATAAAAATCAACGCCGTATTCATCACATAGTTTTTTTAAAAGTATTGATTCTGTTTTTCCCCATACTCTTACATCTTGTACTGCCGCTATCATTAATTTAATGTTTTTTTCTTTACATAACTTAATTATTTTAATTAAATATTCTTTATAGTTTTCTGGCATTTTTATATTCTTTTCGTTCATCATATATGAATTACCAAGTTTATTTGATTTTACGTTGCTAACCATTATAAATCCTTTAGTTGAAGAATGATATTTTTTGTTTATTTTTTTTAATTCTTCTTTAGTCATTTCTGTCCATCTAGTGTGATATCTAAGAAGTGGAAATATTATCGATATTTTATCTTCAAAAGTATTGTTATATATTTCATCATTTATCATTTCTAACTTAACTTTACTTGTTTTCATATAGTCTACTGATACTCTTAAATGAGATTCTGCAGGTTCGTGATCATAATATAATGTTACAGGATCAATTACTACAAGTTTTGGGTTTTGATATCTCAAAGCATCTTTTAAATTATAGTAAAAAGAATACATTCTACCCCAGTTAATACCAAATACGTATGATGCAATACCATAATCGTTCCATAGTTCCATAGGAGATACGCCTTTCATTAAACTACTATCTCCTAAGAATAATACATCAAGTGTATTTTTTGGAAGTTCATAATAACCTTTTATAGTAACAGTTTGTCCTTGAAAGCCTTTATCATCATATATTTGTTCAGGAATAAATATTTCTCCAACTTTATTTATTAGAAATATTGTTAATGATATAAATATTATTAATTTACATAAATTACTTATCTTTTTCATTAGAAACCACCATATATGAAACTTTTTGCTGCATATCCTCTACCATAAATTCCAAATATTAATATACTAAATATTATTAATAAATATATTATCCATCTAAATATTAAATTTTGTTCGTTTAATTTTTCTCTTACATCTACTTTTAATTCATAACTTAATTCTACTCCAAATATTATTAGTATATATATTGCTGCTATTAGAAAATCTTTTTTTATTAATCCTAATTCAAATATACTTTTTGTTATTTCTAAGTTAGTTATTCCTTTTAGCATTATTATAAATTGTTCTATTGTTTCACTTCTAAATAGTAACATACCAATACATACTATTATAATTGTTCTTAGTATTCTAAATAGTTTAAAACTCCATACTTTTGTATTTATTTTAAATATTTTTATTATATAATCAAATACTGGTTTTAATAATACTCCTAACATCATTAATACATAGTAATATAATCCATATAATACGTATTTGATACTTGCTCCGTGCCATATTCCATTTGTTAACCATACAAAGAATAATGGAAATGCTATCATAATAAATTTTGATATATGTTTGAATTTTATTTTTCTAACCATTTTATTTACTTTCATATTCATTTTTGAAAGTGATATTGGATAGAATATATATTCTTTTAACCATTCTCCTAGTGTTATATGCCATCTTCTCCAAAATTCTTCTATACTTTTAGAAAAGAATGGTCTATTAAAGTTAACGGGTAACTCTATACCAAATAATTCTGATACTCCACTAACTATATTAATACATCCTGAAAAATCACAATATATTTGTATAGTATAAAATATTATTCCTAATATACCTATTATTCCAGTATAATTATTACTAAATACATTATCTACAAATATTCCTAATCTATCTGCTATTATTAATTTTTTTATAAAACCATAACCAATTAATACCCAAGCATTTTTAAATTTTTCGTAATCAAAAGTTATTTTATTAAACATTTTTTCTTTATAAACACTATATTTACTTATTGGTCCTTCTATTAGTTTAGGAAAGTATGTAAAGAATGTTAATAGTTTAAAATAATTTTTTTCACTACAAACTTTTTTTCTATATACATCTGTTAGATAACTAATCATTTCTAATGTATAGTATGATATACCAATTGGCATAATAAATTTTTTATATGGTATATTTAAATTTATATACTTTAGTATTGGATTTATTAAAGATGATATAAAGTTATTATATTTTAGTACTATTAGAAATAGTAATACTAATATAATTCCTATATTTAAAAAACTTTTTTTATGTTTAGTTTTATCAATAATTAATCCAAATATATATGTTATTAGTGTTGCTATTACACTATAAATAACTAATTTTCCACTTAAACTTATAAAGAAATATAGATTTCCTATTAGTAATATTGTCCATCTATATTTCTTTGGAAATAAGTAGTATATGCACATTAAACAAATAACAAATATCAAAAATTTTAATGATACATAACTCATAAATTACACCCCACTATTTTAATTTGTTTATTAATTTTTCTATATCAGTTACTGTTTCAAAGTTTTCTGGTACTAAATCCATAACAGATATATTTATATCAAATTTATCATTTAATAGAGATATTAACATAACTATATCAAAACTAGTTAATATACCGTCTGTTATTAATGATTTTTCTTTTTCATAATCTATACCAGCTTTTACTTCATTTAAAACATTTATTATATCTTCTCTCATTTTTAATACTCACTTTCGTATATTTCTTTTAATTTTACTCTATCAATTTTACCATTTGCATTATATGGCATTTTCTTTAATTTTATTATTTTATTAGGCTGCATATATTTTAATAATTTTTTATTTGTATAATTTACTACGTCTTCATCATTTAAGTTTAATGATTCATAAAATAATATGATTTGTTTGTTTTTATTATCGTATATACAAGCGCAAATAGTTAATCCTTTTAGTGAATTAATATTTGTTTCAATTTCTCCTAATTCGATTCTATATCCCATATGTTTTATTTGGAAATCTATTCTACCAAAATATTCTATTTCACCATATTTGTTGTATTTTCCTAAGTCACCAGTTTTATATACTGTTTCTATAAAATGTGGGTTTAATGGATTTTGTACGAATGCACTATTAGTTTTTTCTTGATTATTATAATATCCGTTTCCAACAAAAGATCCTCTTACGTATAGTTCTCCTATTTCTCCTGGTGCTGCTTCTTTTCCTTCACTATTTACTAATAATATTTCAGTATTATTACAATGTTTTCCTATTGGCAAAGTTTCATTATCTTTAAATTTTCTATTTACAATATAGTATGTACATATATCAGTTGTTTCTGTTGGACCATATAAATTTGCATACATAATACTTGGTAAGTGTTTTCTCCAAATATTTAATTGTGGCATAGTCATAACTTCACCAGCAAATAAAACTTTTTTTAGATATTTTGGTAATATGTAGTCAAATGTATTTAAATTTGCAACAATTGATAATGCTGATGGTACCCAATATATTGTATTAATTTTGTATTCGTTTAAATATTTCATTAAATTAACTGGAAACGAAAAATTTATTTTAGGTATTATATTAAGAGTTGCACCACTCATTACAGTACTAAATACATCTGAAACAGACATACTAAAATAAAATGGTGTTTGATTACCGAAAATAGTTGTGTCATTAATATCAAATGTTTCTTTAAACCAAGTTGTGTATGTTATTAAAGATTTATGTGTTATTACGCTACCTTTTGGTACTCCAGTAGAACCACTAGTAAAAAGTACATAAGCTGGGTCAGTATCTATTCTTGTATCGTCAACCTTTTTTAATACTTTTTTATCTAGAATATTATCAAATTCATCTATATTTAATATTGGAATATTTATATTATATTTTCTTAATTTTTCTATATTTTTATTATTTGTAATAATATATTCAGGATTTAATGTATTAATAATTGTATTAATTCTAGTTTCTGGAGATGTAGTATCAAGTACTGTATAGAAATTTCCACTGTACATAACACCAAACATACTAGTTAATGTTTCAATACTTTTATCTATAAATATTGCAATTGGTTTATTATATATACTTTTATTTTTTAATATATTAGTTGCAATTATCTTACTTTCATTAATAAATTTGGAATAAGATATTTTTTTATCTTTATTTTCAATAAATATGCTTTTATTTTTATATATTTTTCCTACTTCATCTAAATAATTTGTAATACTTTTTTTCATAATTTACCTCACTTCTATAAAGTATATAATATCATATAAATATGTATTTTTATACAAAAAATAATAAGAAAGTTTAAATTTCTTATTATAATGTTTTATTATTTATATTATCTTTACTATTTATAATAATTTGTATTAGTTCCATATATGGTTTTATGTGAATTGGTTTATCACTATCGTTTAATATTTCTCCGTAAATATTCATTAAAGGTCCACGTAATGAAGAAATATTATCATATAAATATCTGTAACTACTATCTATTATGAAATCTTTGTCATTATTATTTAATTCATTAATTTTATATTTATTACATTTTAATCCACTTATTAGAGTAATTATTTTTATAAATACTAAATCATTTATTTCTCTATTATCTTTATTTTTATTATACTTATCAAATAGATAAGCAAGAGTTTCATTGTTCATTATAACACATCCTATAGTTAAAATAATATCACACAAATATAATTATTACAATATTATGAAGTTACATCTTCTGTTTCAGTATTATATTTAATACCATTAAGTGAACTATATAAATAATTAAAGTAATTATTTTTTATTGCTAAACTACTCATATTTATTTTATTGCTAATGTTATTATTTATTTGTTGTAATTCTTCTATACTATATGTTTTATCAGTAAAATACTCTATATCTGACTTAGAAGCGTTATAGTATGCATACTCATTTTTCCAAGAACCATCAGCGAAAACTACTAAGGATTTATAATCTTTGCTTAAAAGATCTGTTCCCATATAAAGTCTTGGATCATAATTTAGTCCAAAAAGGTTTGCAACTGTAGGTAAAATATTAACATAAGAAGTATATTCTTTAAATACTTTAGGTTCCATTTTGCTATTATATATAACGAACGGAACTCTTTCAGATTCGTAATCTACTCCAGTATCATAGTCTAATACGCTATTGATAGTATTAGTAGATAAACCATATGGATAGTGATCACCAAATAAAACGATTACTGTATCATCTAGTTTACCACTTGCAGTTAATCCATCTATTAATATTCCAAGTGCATTATCAAGTATTTTTAATTTAGATTTGTAACGTTTTAAATCTATTTTTAAGTCTAAGTTATCATATAAACTTAAATATTTATCTCCTTCAATTGATGAATAATAATAAGGTTGATGACTTGATACTGTAGTAAGCCATGTCATAAATTTATCACTATCTACATTATTTATAATATCATTAACAACTTTCATAAAGTCTTCATCACTAGCCCAGTTTTTATATTGACTAGAATAATCTATTCCTAATTCTTCTACTCCATAGTATTTTTGACTTCCCATATTACTATGTATAATATGTCTATAATAGTAGTGTTCTGAATAATCGTGTGCGCTAAATGTATAGTAATTATTTTTATTGAATAGATTAAATATACTTTCAAAATAAGTATTATCTTTATAAATATTTGCAGTACAAGTATTATATATGGAATATAAACTTGTCATACCACTCATTTCATTATTACCAGTACTACAACTATTTCTAGGACTATAATTATTTTCCCAATGCCATCCTTCACTATATAATTTATAAAAGTTTGGATAATCTTCTTTATTTATAATAATATCATTTACGCTTTCCATCATTATAACAATTAAATTTTTATCTTTATATAAACCAGTATATTCATTTTCATCTGTTATTTTATTGTTTATGAAATATTTATTTAATGTATTTAATGTTGTATTAGTTTCATTATTTATTAATTCTTCCCATTTTGTATCATCAAATTTTCTAGTTTTATTTAAATTATTATTATGTCTTTTTTCATTGTCAACGTTGTATTCGTATGATTCATTAGTAGGAAATAAATAATGTTTAACATCTAATATACCAAATCCAACTATACCATATTGTTTAACAGTAATACTAGGTACGCTTGGATTAATTAAAAGCTCTTTCGTTTTTACTACTTGTAATTTGTTTTGCATAAATGGAGCAAAAACAGTAATTAAGTATAGACTTGATATTATATTTAAAAGCATAAAACTTAATAATATTTTTTTTACAAACATAGTTTTATTTAATAATTTATAATTGTTTTTAGAAATATTTATTTTATACTTATTTTTTATTTTTTTATCATAAAAGATATAGTATAAAATTATTAGTATAAATGGTAACATTGTAAAATAGTAATACCATTTAAAACTTAATACAAATTCTCTTATATAATCTATTACGGCACCTAATTGACTACTAGTACCAAATGACATATATACTCCAATAAAATTATTAAATCCAGTTTCTAACCAAGAATAAAAACTACAAACAAATATAAATAGTATATTAATGTATTTATGTAATTTTTTTGGTATAAAATATTCTATACTACTAATTATGAAACTAATAATAAAAGAACCTAAAATTATTCTAATACTTGATATATCAATTAGATTAAAAAAATTTACTGTTTTAAATATTATTTCTATTAATATCATAAATGTAAAATTAATTATAGTATTTAATATTATATTTTTGTTTATATATTTTTTCATTTCATTACTCCCTTTAAAAGACACTTTATATATAATATAACAAAACTTAAAATAAGTCTATATGACAAGTCTAATTTATTATATTTTTGTGAAATATTAATGAAATTCTATAATATAATTTGTTGTATATTATATAATATTAATGTATAATTTCTTTAGAAAAGGTGAAATAATGGAAGTTAAAATTGCTGATAATTTTAAAGATAAATTAATTGGTTTAATGAATAAAAAATATATTGATTATGCTTTACTTATAACGAATTGTAAAAGTATACATACGTTTTTTATGAAAGAGGCAATCGATGTTTTATTGCTCGATAATAATAATAGAATTTTAATGATTAATAGAAACGTTGTACCAAATAAAATACTTGTATTTCATAATAAAAATAAAACTAATATATTAGAAATGCCTAATAATTCTTCTTTAAATTTAAAAGTGAATGATGTACTTGATTTAAGTAATTTAAATATATAAAAATATGCAATAAAATCGCATATTTTTTTATAAATTATTTATTTGATATTTAGATAAGCCAGTTATGTCCATTATTTCTTCTTTTGAATATTTTTTATTTAATAATCTTTTAGCTATTTCTAGTTGTTTTTTACTTTGACCTTTTTCCATTCCTTTTTCCATTCCCTGTTCTAGGCCAATTTCTATTCCTTGATTATACATTTCTTTCTTTTCATTTTCGTGAAATTTTTCTTCATCAAATATTGGATATATCTCTCCATTTTCATATACCATCTTAAACATACTTATTATCTCTCCTATCCCATCATATTTTATTTCTCTTTCTAATATATTTGTATCATTTTCTACAAATATTAAACATAGTCTTTCTATATCTCTTAATATATTATAATTATATTTCTTTTTTCTTAAATAGTCAAGATTTATTCTTAATGTTGTTATATTTGGATATATACTATAATAATATTTATTTAATATTAAATTAGATTTATATATAAAGTTTTCTTTTATATCATTTACTTTTAATTTATTTAATATATTAAAATTATCTATATCTATTAAATATGTTTCTATTTCACTATTATATGTATTTTCATTTTTTGCATCAAATATATGTCTACAAAATAGATAAAAATGATTTTTATATAGACTTTCTTTTGTATATGTTTTATTCATTTCTATAATAAATATTTTGTTTTTATATCTATATACAGCATCACTCATACTAGATTTTATTTTTATATTATTTCTAGGATATTCTGTATTTATAACTTTAGTATATTTAACCATATCTAAATAATCTAAATCAAATATTATACTTAATATTTTACACATATAATTCTTTCCTATTTCACTTAAAAATATTCTTTTAAAAAATGTATCATACAGTAAATATTCTATAATACTCACTCCATTCACTATACATATAACCACTTTTTTTGCATTTCCTTTTTTTTCTTTAAAAAAAATAAAAAAAAAATAAGCATAAGCTTATTCAAATTCTATTTTACTAGAGTTTAATGTTCCGTCTGTTACAACCATATCATCACTAACTACACTATATAAATCAGTTAATATTACTTCTTCTGTTACATTATTTAATTCATAATATAAATTAACATCGTTATTATTAATATAGTTATTAAATTCATCTAAAGTTATTCCTTCTATTTTTATAACAATATTATTATTATCTAACCATATAACATTATTTCCTGATTTATCAGTACTATATTTTGTTATTTCTGTAAATAGTTTAGCATTTTTAATATTTAAATTAGTTATATCAGCAACAAAAGTATTATCTACTTTACTAAATTTTAAATTTTTTAGTTTTGTAACTCCGACTAATCTTATAACTTTTCTTTTAATGGCGTCTATATAATCACATACTTCATCAATACATCTAAGTGGATTAGATAAGTATATTGGGAATGTATCACTGTTAGATATTAAATCTATTTCATGTTTACCATTATTAATTCCTGATGAATTTACTATTTTACCTAAAGATTTAGTACTTAATGGTTTATTTAATTCTTGCTCAGTACTATCTAGCATATAGGTTAATTCAGTATTACCATATATATTAAATTTTGTATATGTTTTACTTTCTAAGTCTCTTGTAAATACACTATTGATTTCTATTATACCTTTAAAGTAACTATTTTCTAAATAATTTTGATTATCTTGTGTTTCATTTAACCATAAATATATTCTTATAGTTTGTTTTTCTCCAGTTTTTATATTTATATATTCACCTGTATTAGTATTAAAATCATATTCATTATTAACTAAATTAATAAAATTACCTTCTCCTAATACTTCTAATTCATTATTATTAACTCTCACAATAGTGTATTTAAAATCATTACTTATTAAACTTTTAGTATAATCTAGATCTACTAATCTTATTTTATATGAAACATCATTAGTACTATTTGTATTATCTATTATAAATTCTGTATAATCATTATTTATATAATTAGTACTAAGTGGCATATTTTTTAAGTTAATTCTTCTAGTAGAAGTAAACGAAACATCTAACACACCAGCTTTAACTAATAATTCTTCTTTTCCTTTGTACTCAACTTGCAAAGACTGATAAGCATAAGTACTAATTAATGACAAACTAACTACAACTATACCTATTAAAGAAATAAAAAATAGTTTTTGATTTTTAATAATATCTTTCATTAGTATCATTCCTTATCATTTTTATAAAAATTCGACAAATGCATCTATTCGATGCATTTGTATCACTCCCAATTCTTTACATATTATCTTACCTGCTATCGCGAATATTGTTTTATCTTTATTTTTAATTCGTCCAGCGAAAGGGTTTTCGCTGGATATTTTTTCAGTTTTCAGTTCACGGACGAAGAATTTATTAATTCTTATCTTATTCTACCCTATTGTGTAAGCATTTGCCTTTGTTCCATTTCCTCCAATTATTTGAACACTAGATTTTAGAGAAACTGCGGGACGGAACGAGTCGCTGCTGCCGAAGAGGTAGGCGTTGCCCACACTGCCATTGTAGTACACGCGGAACGCGAAATCGTCGTTGCCGCCGAAGTCGCTAGGCGACAAAGACCAAAAGTATAAACTATTTGTTTTTTGATAATTATTTATTAAATAATAACCTATATTAACAGCATACCCCTTTCCACCAGCATATACTATTTCGTCTGCTGTTAATGTTCCTACATACATATCTGTATTATCTGCAAACTTATTCATATTTGTACCGTTACATTTTAATGTTGGTTCTTTCGTTGTTTTTCCATTTAAACGAACATATTCGTCATAATAAAATGATGTACCCTTAATTTGTTTATCTAGTATTTCTTGACTAGTTAATGTTGTAGTATTATCACTCTCAGTAGCATATGCCTTATCATTTAAACACCAGTCTCCTGCTTTTAATTTATCCAAGTAATTTGCAAGTGGTCCAGTTTGGAAGTTTTTAAATGCTGTTGCTATTGATTTATCATTATTTGTTCCACCATTTAAATAGTTCACTAATTTTTTTGCCCTTGAATTTTTTGTTCCATCAGAAGCAGTTAATGTATTTGCTGCATGCTCAGTATATCCAAAATTACCTTTTTTTACAGTACCACCAGTTGTAGTTGGAATATCCCAATTTCCATTCATTGTTTCTGAACATGTTTCATCTTGGTCTTCTAATATTAATTTTATACTTCCGTCTCCTGCTATACGAACTGCTCTCCAACACATTCCAGCAAAATTTACATAATTATCTATTACATTTCCTCTATAATAATAACTCGTCCCATAATCGTCTGTTGCTATAGACATATTTTTCTCATAATCATATACTTCAACAGGCGTTATTGCTACTGTTGAACTTTTACATGATTTAACATACCAAGACTCATCAACTGATGGATAAGATATATATTTTCCTAATATTGTATCACTACACTCAGATACAGAATCACTACTAGAACCACTATTCCAAGGTTGAGCGTCATCATATGTTGACCCATAATACCATTCTGATTGTGTACTCATATCAAGTTCTTGTTCCTTAAATTTGCCAGTACCCCATTTTGTAGAAATTTCTTCTGCAACTTGTGTTTGTGGACTTGATAACAACTCGGTTCCATTTGCTTTTGATTTTGTATTTTCTATTATATTGTATGCTAAACTATTTGTATTAGCCGAATATGGGTTTGTCATACTTCTTATATCTGTTATATTTAATCTTGCTTGTAAAGACTTACCCATATCATTACTTTGATCTATTCCGGTATCTATGTACCACATTTTAAATGTATATGTATGTACATCATCTTTAGATATATTATTTCCAACTAGTACTCCCCCATTTATTGGAAACACACTTTGTGTACTTACTCCATTACAACTTGTTCCATCTTTCTTTGTACAACTTAATGTATATCTAAAATCATTACTTTCAAATGTTGTTGTTGTTCCATCTTTTGTAATACTCACATTTTCTATAACAACTACATAACTTGTATCATCACCATTATTTGTTACTGTAAATGTTTTTGTTCCTATTTCAGTATCACTTGGTATTAGTTTTAAATTTTCACCAAGTATTTCTGCACTATTATCGCTATATGTTAATTCTAAATTTGCTGTAGTAACACTTATAGATTTAGTATTAGTATTACCTTGTATTCTTGTTAAGAAGTATGCGTAGGTTAATCCTACAAGTATTAATAGTACTAGAAATATTCCTGTTACACTTATTATTATTTTTTGTTTTCTAGACATCATATTTCCTACTTTCTATAATCTAATAAAATTATAAAACAAAAAATGATATATTTCAATATATTTTATTCATTTTCAATTATAATTTTTTTATAAAAAAGTACTATTATGTTAAGTACTAATCTAATTATTTTTATATAATATTATAAATATATAGTAGCAAAAACATATATAATACCTATTATTATTGGTATTATTAAAGATAAACCTACTATAAAATAAAATGATTTATCGTTTTTTAGTATATCTTTCATATTATTCCTTTCTAATTCATTACTCTTTTAAACATTTTTTCTAACTCATATTTAGTAAATGTTATAATTGTTGGTCTTCCGTGAGGACAATTATATGGATTATCACATAATACAAGATCAGATATAATGCTTTGCATATCTTGTTCAGTTATTCTAGTATTTCCTTTAACACTCATTTTACACGCTAAAGTTTTTGCTAGTGAATCATTAAATTTTATCCTATCTACATTATAATCATTTATTACTAAATCTACAAGTTTTTCTATACTTTCTTTTTCATAACCTCTTAATAACCAAGTAGGATGTTTTTTTATCAATATAGTATTGATACCAAATTCTTCTATACCAAATCCCATATTAATAAGTACTTCTTTTCTTTCCATAAATTTAATATAATCACTAGGATTTAATTCTATAGAAATTGGAATTAATAAATCAGTAGTATGTATTTCTTCACTTTTTAAATGTTTTAAATATCTTTCATAATTTATTCTTTCTTGTGCTGCGTGTTGATCTATTAAGTACATATTAGATTCATTTTCACAAATTATATATGTACCCATTACTAATCCACAGGGATATAATTCTAAATGTTTTATAGTATCGTTTTTTTCTAAGATGTCTTTTTTATTATTTTTTACTTCTTTTTTTACTGTAGCAAAATTGAATTGTTTTTGTTCATCTTTTAAAACATTTAAATCTTTATTAACTATATATTCTTTAGGTTTTTCTTCTTTTAGTATATTAATTTCATTATCATAATTAACTTCTTTAACTTCTACTTTTGGTATTAGTAAAGACTTATATAATGCATCTTTAATTAATTTAGTAACTAAAGAATCTAATTCGAATTGTTTACTAAATTTAATATCTTGTTTAGTAGGATGTATATTAACATCAATAATTGTAGGATCTACACTTATATTAATAACTACTATTGGATATTTAATATCAGGTTTATAGGTATAATATCCTTCATTTATTGCTTTATTTAGTTCTACGTTTTTTACTATTCTTCCATTTACTATTGTAGTTAAATGGTTTCTATTTGATTTTAAAATACTTGGTTTACAAATATAACCATCTATATCATAATCATCGTTAGAACCAGTTATTCTTATCATATTACTACTTACTAAATATCCGTATAGTTCATAAATTGTTTTAAGAAGATTATTGCTTCCACTAGTACTTACTATTTCTTTATTATTATTACTTAATTTAAATTTAATTTCTGGATGAGTTAATGCAAGTTTTTCTACATACATAACTATATTAGATAATTCTGTTGTATCACTTTTTAAATATTTTAATCTAGCAGGAGTATTATAAAATAAATCACTTACTTCAATACTAGTTCCACGTCTTGCATCACTTGCTGATTCACTGATTAGTTTACCGCCGTGAATTATAATTTCTGTTCCAACGCCACCAGTACTAGTTTTTAATTTTACTTTAGATACACTTGCTATACTTGGTAAGGCTTCACCTCTAAAACCTAATGTATTAATAAAAAATAAATCATCTTCTTTAATAAGTTTACTTGTTGCGTGTCTAGAAAATGCTAATTTAGCATCAATCTTTGTCATACCGACACCGTCATCAGTAACGGTTAATTTTTTTATACCACTGTCTATTAAATCAATATCTATTACTTTTGACTTAGCATCAATACTATTTTCTACTAATTCTTTTACAACACTATTTACTCTTTCTATTACTTCACCAGCAGCTATTTTATTTGCTAGTACTTCACTCATTACGTGTATTTTATTTTCCATAATTATCACCAATTATACTTGATCTTGTACTTAATAATTCTTTATCTAAATTATAAATATATAATGTATTTTCTTTTTTTATATTAATAAAACCTAAACCATTTATACATAAATCAGTGTTTTTATTAACTGATATTTCATAATCTTTTTTTATTTCTTTATAATACTTTTTAATATTTATTTTATTATAAATATATATAGTAATACTTGTAGGATTTTTAAATTTTATATAGAATTTATCAATTAAAAGTGTTTCGTTAGATTTCATATTAAATGTAATGGGTTTTATAATATTTTTATATTTACTAATAAGTGCATAATCTTCAATTAAAAAACCTGGACTATCTAATATAGTTAATTTATTATCTAGTTTTATTTTTATAAAATCTAATGTAGTATTTCTTTTATTAGAAGTTGTTAGTTTTGTAGTATCTAAATTATATATGTCCATTAATTTATTTATTAAAGTACTTTTACCACTGTTACTTGGACCTAATAAAGAAACTTCTTTGATATTATTATTGTATAAATAATCTAATAAATTATTAATACCATAATTATTATTTGAACTAATACATTTTATATTATTTATTTTATATATAGTTTTAATGTTACTTATTATATGACTTAAATTAATTGATTTACTAATTAAATCTATTTTACTAATTAATAGTAGCTTATTTCCTTTTATTTTATTAAATATATTAATAGTATTATTATTAATATTTAGTATATCAACTATATATATTTTATAATTATTAGAATTATTTACTTTATCTAATATATTATCTATACTAAGTTCTTTATCACTTTTTGTTTCTCCATAATGTATAAGTCTAAAACAACGTTTACAGTAATTACTAGTTAATAGTTTTTCTTCACTAATATAACCTGGTTCATTACTAGAAAGTGATTGTAACTTAACTCCACATCCACTACATATTTTATTCATAGTACTTTCCTTTTCTAAATAATTTTTTATCTGTTAATTTATTAATGATATAATTTTCAAATACTCTTCCTACTTTAGTAGAAACATATTCTTTAGTTCCTATTGGATTTACTAATATACTTATAAAGTTCATTCTATTAGCAGTCCATACATCATTAATTAGTTCATCACCTATACAAACAATTTCGTTATCTTTATATTTATTTATATCAAATATTTTTTTATATTTTTTTAATGTTGGTTTCATAGATAGATAACTGGAATCTACTCCTAATAAATTTTTAAATGGTTCTACTCTTTTTTTAGTACTATTACTTACAATATATATTTTAAATTTCATATCTTTTAATTCTTCTATTAAATCCATTAATTTTTTGTTAGGTTTTTTCATAGTTAATGGTGCAATAGTATTATTAAGATCAAATATTATACATTTTACCTTATTTTTTTTTAAACTTTTATAATCTATTGTATAAATACTTTTTGAATATATATCAGGTACAAATTTATCAAACAT
Source organism: uncultured Bacilli bacterium (assembly GCA_934089255.1). Taxonomy (GTDB): domain Bacteria; phylum Bacillota_I; class Bacilli_A; order RF39; family UBA660; genus UMGS1124. The sequence continues at coordinate 21,697 of CAKOJI010000013.1, forward strand.
AGTATCACTCTTTCATAGATATAATTTTAACATAAAATATAAAAAAAAGAAATTGGTATTTCAATTTCTAAATAATGAATAATGGTCATGAAGGTAGGTAAAAAATAATAATATAAAATATTATATATTTAATATAAATGTTTTTAAAGCGTTATTTTTATCTAGTAAACCTTTTTTTATTTTTAAATCATATTCTCCAATACTTAGAAGTAAATGTTCTAATTCTTTCGTTTCATAGTTATATGATTTTTCTTTTGCTAATTTTACTCTATATGGATGTATATTTAAAAGTTTTGCTATATCACTTTCACTATAATTATTTAAATTCTTTACGCAATATATTAATCTATATTGAGTAGCAAGTGTACTAAATATTACTGCTGGTTCTACGCTCTTTAAAGCATTTTCTAATTCTTTTAAAGACTTAGTGATATTTTTTGTAACTATTAAATCTACATATTTAAATAAATCAAAATTATCATTTTTAGTAGTATATTTATTTATATCATCAACGTTTATAAGATAATCTTTCTTTATAACTAATACTTTATCTAATTCATTTAATATATAGTCATAATTATTTAAATTATTATTTATTAGTAATTCTAATGCTTTATTTTCTATTTTAAAGTTTGAAACACTTAAATATTCTTTTACTTTTTTTCTTAATTCTTCATCTTTTGGCATGTTTAATTCTATTAAATTATTATTATTTTTTATTATTTTAACACATTTCTTTTTTAAATTAATACTATCTGTTATAAAAATAATTAATGAATTTTTATTTGGATTATTTAAATATTTTTCTAATATTTCTAAATCTTCTTTGTATTCATATTTAGTTCCAAATATATTAGAATTATATACGATTATAGCTTTTTTATCGTTAAAAAGAGATGTATAGTTTGCTTCGTTTATTATAGTATTTATATCATCTATAGATAAATCGAAATAGTTTATGTTTTCTGAATCGATATCTTTAGTTAGATTATTTATATATTCTTTTAGTAATCTATATGAGTTGCTTTTAATAATATATTCCATATTTCACCTAATTAATACTTTCTATATATTATAATAACATATATATTATTATTTTGTTAAGTTTAGAATATAAAATATTTAATAGTTAAACAAATTATTTACTTGTACGTTTTCTTGTATGTTTTGTTGTATGTAAAAACTAAGATTTTTTAATCTTAGTTTAAGTAGTTTTATTAATTTTAAGCCATTACTAGAGCAAATAATGATAATAGTACTATATTTGCTATTAAAATAGTTAATACTATTTTGAAAGCAAATTTTACCCAAGTAGAATATTCTACTTTTGCTAATGCTAAACCTCCCATAATAGCTCCACAAGTTGGAGTTATTAGGTTAACAAGGCCGTTAGCGGATACCATAGTCATAACTGTAACTTCAGTACTATATCCTAATTGACTAGCAAGTGGTGCTATAATTGGAGTAGATAATGTTGCTAGTCCACTACTAGATGGAACTAGAATTGATAAAATTATATGTAGTATATAATTAAGTGGAACAAATGCCAACTCAGGTAATCTTGAAAGCATATTTGCTGCATTATATATTATATAATTATCTAAATATGTAACTTTCATTAATACACTAGCTCCACGAGCAACTGCAATAATTAATATAACGCCTATCATATCATCTGCACCATCAATAAATGTGTCAACAAAAACTTTTTCTCCAAATTTATTTATGATTGCAATTATTATTGACATAATTAGGAACCATAATGCTGATTCATAGAACCACCAATTTCCTAAGCTTGCTCCTGTTAACCATCCAGTAAATTTGTCAAATATAGTAATATTGAATTCCCCCCAAGGAATAAATCCAATTATCATTATTACAAAAGTTAATGCAAATAGAATAAGAGTTACTTTTTGCTTTCCTGTTAAAGTAATTTTTTCTAAAGATTTTGATTCATATTTTCCAAATTTCTTTTCTGCATTTTGTTGTTCTCTTAAACTCATAATTGTTGAGCCTTTATCACGTTTTACTTTAGCTGCATAACGCATTACAAAGAAACAACTTATTGCAAGTGAAGTAAGCCAAAGTATTGCTCCAATAAGAATAATTAATCCATGATTTGCTTTTAAACCTTCAGGAAGTGCACTTATTGCTGCTCCTGTTGCAAATGGATTTATTGTTGAACCTAATACACCACTACCTGCTCCTAAAAGTATTGTAGCTGATCCTACGATTGGATCCATTCCGGCAGCCATCATAGTTGCTGCAAGTAATACATAAAATCCAACTGTTTCTTCTAACATTCCATAAGTTGTACCACCAACAGAGAATATGAACATTAAAATTGGAATTAGTAAAAGTTCTCTACCTTTTAATTTTTGAACTAAAGCTTTAATTCCTGTTTCTAATGCTCCAGTCTTGTTAATTACTGCTAAAAACCCTCCTAAAATCATTATGAAAATACTAACATCAATTGCATTTTCAAAACCTAAAATTGGTGCCATTAATATATCTGATAACTTAGCACCTACAGTTCCACTTCCATTTACTATTGCATCACCTGTAAATTTTGCATTTGGAAGTAAGTGTGATAATATTCCTAAACCAAATATTAGTATAAGAATAATTGAAAACGCTGATAACATTGTTTTCTTTTTCTTTTTTGCCATTTAAACTCTCCTTTTTATTATTGTACCTGATTTCTGTTTTATAGCATCGTGTGCATTATCTAAAGAACTTATTATTGCTACTCTTTTATCACTATCTTTTACAAAAGACATACACGCTTCTATTTTAGGAAGCATACTTCCACTTGCAAATTCATTAGCTTTTATGAAATATTTTAGATCGTCTATGTCAACTATATCTAATCCTAATTTTTTATCAGTATTAAAATTAATATATACTTTATCTATTGAGGTTAAAATAAGTAACATATCAGCATTAATTAAATCTGCAAGCATTGCACTTGATTTGTCTTTGTCTATTACAGCATCTACACCTTCTAATAATTCAATTTTATTAGTTTTAATTACTGGTATTCCGCCTCCACCGCAAGCAATAACTAAATTTTTATTATCTATAAGTTCTTTTATAATGTTTTTTTCTATGATGTCTTTAGGTTCTGGAGATGGTACTACTCTCCTATACCCACGTCCTGCATCATTAACAAACTTATAACCTTTTTCGTGTTCTATTTTAAGAGCACTCTCTTTAGAATAGAAACATCCAATAGGTTTAGTTGGTTTTTGAAATGCTTTGTCTTTTTTATCGACTAGGACTTGTGTTATTAAGGTTGCACAATTTTTAACAATCTTTTGTCTTTCTAATTCGTCTTGTATTGATTGCTGTAATTGATAACCAATATAACCTTGACTCATACTGCCACATTCAGCGAATGGAAAGAATGGAGTTTTTGCTTCACCATTATTTGAATATTCCATTGCTAAATTTATTTGTCCTACTTGAGGACCATTTCCGTGTGTTAACATTATCTCATTGCCATCTTTTATTAAATCAACAATAATTTTTGCAACATTTTCTAGTATTTTTAACTGTTCTTTAGGGTTATTACCTAAAGCATTTCCACCTAGAGCAACAACTATTTTACTCATCTTTTAATGTCGCATACATAACAGCTTTTATTGTATGTAATCTATTTTCTGCTTGATCAAATACTAAAGATTTTGGACTATTAAATACTTCGTCTGTAACTTCCATGCTAGTTAGTCCGAATTTTTTATAAATGTCTTTTCCTATTGTTGTATTTAAATCATGAAATGATGGTAGGCAATGTAAGAATATAGCGTTACTGTTTGCATTATCCATAACTTTTTTATTAACTTGATATTTTTTTAATAATTTTATTCTTGATTCCCAAACATCCTCGCTTTCGCCCATTGAAACCCATACGTCAGTATATATAACATCTGCGTTTTTTGTAGCAGTATAAGTATCTTCTTCGAACTCAATAATTGCTCCTGTAGTATTTGCAATTTCTTTTGCTTTCATAACTAAATCTAATCTTGGCCATAATTCTTTTGGTGCACATGCAACAAAATGCATTCCCATCTTTGCGCAAACTATCATTAATGAATTAGCAACGTTGTTTCTAGCATCTCCCATGAATACTAATTTTATACCTTTTAAATATCCAAAGTGTTCTTCTACAGTTAATATATCTGCTAGCATTTGTGTTGGATGAAAATCATCTGTTAAACCATTCCATACTGGAACTCCAGTGTTTTCTGCTAAAGTTTCAACGATTTTTTGACTAAATCCTCTATATTCTATTCCGTCATACATTCTGCCTAATACTTTTGCAGTATCCATAATGCTTTCTTTTTTACCCATTTGGCTACTTCCTGGATCTAAATATGTTACACCCATACCTAAATCATAACCTGCAACTTCAAATGCACATCTTGTTCTAGTTGAAGTTTTTTCAAATAATAAAACAATATTTTTTCCTTTTAAATATGTATGAGGTATATTATTTTTCTTTTTTCTTTTTAAATCACTAGACAAATCTAATAAATATCTTATTTCATCCGGTGTATAATCAATTAATGTTAAAAAATTTCTGCCAGTCAAATTCAAGTTCATCATCCTTTCTGTCGGTGGGTAAATCAAACATTTCAATTTTCTTATCTTCTACTAATTCTTCTCTAACAAGAGGCATACTCATACATCTAGGACCACCTCTACCACGTGATAACTCAGCACTATTCATTTCAAAAACTTTTATACCATGTTCTCTTAAAATATTATTAGTAATATTGTTACGATTATATACAACTACAACTCCTGGAGCAATACAAAGGGTATTGGTTCCATCGTTCCATTGTTCTCTTTCACTACTAGTTTTTTCTCCTCCAGCACATGGAATTAAAGTTATTTTTCTTCCTAGATATTTTTCTAGTATTTCTTCTAGGCTTCCATTTACTTCTTTAACATTTAAGTCTTCGTCACTGTCAGGAATATCTCCTTCTGTTATTTCAAAAACTTGTAATGTTTCCATTATTCCAGGATGATATGTGAATTTATCATAATCTATTTGTGTAAATACAGTATCTAAGTGCATAAAAGCACGACTAACTGGTATATTAAATGCTAAAATAGTATCAACTGTACAGTCAGGTGTTCTAAATATATTTTTAGCAAGTTCATCTATTGCAGCAGCTTCTGTTCTTTGACTTATACCTACCGCAATTATATGATCGTTTAAATTTAATACATCTCCACCTTCAATATGATATGGTAAATATCTATCATATAATTTATATAATTTATCTTTAAAATCTGGATGATAATTAAATATATATTCTGCATATATAGTTTCACGGCTACGTGTTACTGAATACATTTTATTTAATACTACGCCATTTCCAACACTAGCAAAAGGGTCTCGTGTAAAATATAAATTTGGTAATGGATCAGCAATAAATTCTGATTCCTCACTTACTAAATCTACTAGTGATTTTTCAACTTCTCTTTTCTTTCTACTAATGTCTCCTATTTTTATACCTTCCATAGTTTTTAAAACTAATTCTTTTTTGTTTACAAAACTTTTTAAATATTCAAACACTAAATTTTTATATTTAGGAGTTCTAATTCCTGCTTCATAAATAAATTGTCTTATAAATTTATCTTCTATTTCTCCACTAATATTTAATACATCAGTCATTAAATCTTCTAAAAATACAACTTCAATACCATTACTTCTTAAGATACTAACAAATTCTTCGTGTTCTTTAACTGCATCAGGTAAATAAGGTATGTCATCAAAAAGTAATCTACCTAAAGTATCTGGTGTAAGGTTTAAAAGTTCATTTCCAGGTCTATGTAATAGCACTTTTTTAAGTGGTGCTATTTCACTTTTTACGTTTATCACACTCATTATATATTCTCCTTTTATTCTACATTACTAGTATAACATAAAATACTAGTATTTCAATTAAAAATTACCTATAAATTTTTTTAATTCTTCATTTTTACTACTTTCAAATATTTCTTTTGGTGTACCATATTCTAAAATACTTCCATCTTTTAAAAACATAACTTTAGTTGCTACATTTTTTATGAATTTCATTTCGTGAGAAACTATAATCATAGTCATGCCTTCAAATGCAATAGTTTTTATAACGTCTTCAACTTCATTAACCATTTCTGGATCTAATGCACTTGTTGGTTCATCAAATAAAATTATTTTAGGTTTCATAATAAGAGTACGTATTATTGCAACTCTTTGTTTTTCTCCACCAGATAATTCTTCTGGATAATTATTGATTTTATCTATTAAATTAAATCTTTTTAATAATTCTTTGGCTTCTTTAATAGACTCAGTTTTATTCATTATTTTTAGTTTTGTTGGTGCTAAGATTATATTTTCTAAAACAGTTAGATTTAGAAATAAATTAAATGATTGGAATACCATACCAATATGTCTTCTTATTTCACTTAATTTATTTTTATTATTCATTAAGTTAATATTATCAAAAATAATATCTCCACTATCTGGAGTTTCTAACATATTTAAACATCTTAAACAAGTACTTTTACCACATCCACTAGGTCCTATTATTGCAAGTCTATCTCCTTTTTCAACGTTAAATGTAATATTTTTTAGTATTTTTTTATTATTAAAACTTTTATTTAAATTTTTAACTTTAAGCATTATTAAACCTCTTTTCTAAGTAACTAATTAATTTAGTAAGAGATAGAGTCATTAATAAATATATTATTGCAACTATAATTAATGGGAAAAAGTAATCGTATGTACGTGATGCAATAATATCACTTGCTTTAGTTAGTTCTATTATTCCTATATATGCTCCTACACTAGTTTCTTTTAGTAGAGTAATAAATTCATTACCTAGCGCAGGTAATATGTTTTTTATTGCTTGTGGTAATATTATATATCGCATATTAGTACTATATTTTAATCCTAATGACAAACCTGCTTCCATTTGTCCTTTATCTATACTATTTATACCACTTCTAATTATTTCAGATACGTATGCTCCACTATTTATCCCAAATGCGAATACCCCAACAAATAATATATTTATATTTACACTTTTAAATATTACGTAATATATAATCATTAATTGTAATATAACTGGTGTACCTCGAATTATGTTTACGTAAGCAACTGATAAAAAGTTTAGTATTTTTAACTTATTATTAAATTCACTATAATTTCTTATTAACGCAACAATAATACCAATGACTACACCAATTATTACTGCAAAGAATGCAATTAATACTGTATTAAATAGTCCTTCAAATATATATTTATATCTATCATCATATATTAAACTATAATATAGTGCGTCTTTAACCCAATTAATCATAAGTCACCTACTTAGTATATTTGATTATGTATTCATCAATTTTACCTGTTTGTTTTAATTCATCTATAACTTCATTAATAGCACTAACTAATTCTTTATTATCTTTTTTTACAACCATACCATAGTTTTCACTAGATAAAACTTTGTTAAGTATTTTTAAGTTAGTATTAGTATTTAATATTTCTTTTGCGGGTAATTCGTCCATTACTACACAATCTACTTTATTATTTTTTAAATCTTCAATTGCTGATAGATATTTTTTCTGTCTTGTAATGCTTGCATTTTTAAATTCTTTTGTAACATATGTATCTGCAGTTGAGCCAAGTTGGACAGCTATTTTTTTATTATCTAAATCTATAAAGTCTGACTCGTTATCATTTGATTTAACTATTACTACTATTCTAGAAGTAAAATAATCATTTGAAAAATCTACTTGTTTGCTTCTTTCTAATGAGTAACTTATCCCAGCTGCTCCAAAATCTGCTTTACCGCTTTTTACTTCATTAATTATAGAATCAAATGCTACATCTTTAATAACTAATTTTTTATTTAATTTTTCTGCTATTGATTTAGCAATTTCTATATCTACACCTACTATTTCGTTATTTTCATAATATTCAAATGGTGCAAAGCCGGCTTCAGTTACCATAATTAATTCATCACTGTTACGTTTGCAACTACACATTGTTATTAAACATAGACATAATATTATTATTTTTTTCATTTCATACACTCCTCTATAATAAAAATTATACCATAAAAAAATTAAGAATAAATAGAAAATTCTTAATTATTTAACTCATATATTAAAATACTTGTTGCAACACCAACATTTAAGCTTTCACAATTACTATTCATTTTTATATAAGCATATTCATCACATAGATTTAATAATTCGTCACTTACTCCACTACCTTCATTGCCAACTAATAGAGCAAATTTTTTAGATTCAATATTTTTTATATCAGTACCACCATCTACTTTAGTTCCAATAACTTTATAACCTTTAATTTTTAAATCCATAATAGTATCTACTAAATTCTTTTTTATTAAATTAATATTATTTATCATACCTTCACTAGCACGAAGTACTTTTTCATTATAAACATCTACTGTTCCATTACCAAGAACTATGGTATCTATTCCAAATGCAACAGCACTTCTAATAATTGTTCCTACGTTACCCGGATCTTGCACGCTGTCTAACAATATTACGTTACCATTAATACTTTTTTCTTCTTTCTTTTTTACTACTGCAACTACATTTGGTAAAGTTTTTAAATTTGTTAGTTTTCTCATAACAGGTTCTGTAACTATTTCTACAGGGCCATAAGAATTATTACATCCTTCAAGTAAAAACACTTCTATAGCTATTTCATTTTTTATTGCTTCTCTAACTAAATGATCGGTTGAAACTAAATAAGTATTTGTTTCATCTCTATATTTTTTTTGTAATAATTTACTATATTTTTTTATTTTGTCATTATTGATACTATTAATCATTTTAATCTCTTCCTTGCTAATTTATAGTATGGATAATATTTTTCTACTTCTCTCCAAAAAGAAGAACTATGATCCATATATTTAAAATGGCATAATTCGTGTACTAAAACATAATCTATTAAAGATACGTCTTTGTGTATTAATTCAGTATTTAAAGTAACTGTCATACTAGATTTATTACATACTCCCCATCTTGTTTTCATAGTTCTAACTCTTAATTTAAAAACTGGTAAATTATTGAATTGTATTTTAATACTATTTAATCTTTGACTAAATATATTTATACATATTGTTTTTAAATATTCTTCTATTTTTTCTATTGAAGGACCGTATATTATATCTTCATCTATTAATATTTTAGGGTTATAAACATATTTCATTTTAGTACCTAAATAATATATATATCCATCTTCTGTTTTTCTATTTTTTTCTTTTAAATACATTTTTATAATATCTTTTTTATTTTTTATTATTAATTTTTCTATATAAGAATTTGTACACATCGTATTACAACTAATATATAATTTTAAGTCTTCTTTTATTCTAAAGTATATATTTTTTATTTTTTTTCTTGTAATTATTACATCTAAGGTAATATCATCAAGTGTTATTTTCATTATTCACCATTTTTATTTTTAAATTGTATTACTATTGGTGTACCAACTAAATCAAAAGATTCTCTTATTTTATTTTCTAAGTATCTTTCGTAACTAAAATGTACTAATCCTTTATTATTTACATTAAAAGTAAATTTAGGTGGTTTTATTCCACTTTGGTTAACAAAATATATTTTTAATCTTTTTCCTTTATAACTAGGTGGCATATGTAACATATAAGCATCTCTTATTACATCATTAAGTTGACTAGTTTTTATTTCTTTAGTACTAGACTCATAAGCTTTTATTACTTCTGGCATAAGCAAATGTATTCTTGATTTTGTTTTAGCACTTAAAAATACTATATTTGCATAAGGGACAAATTGAAAATGTGCTCTTATATCTTTAGTCCATTTTTTTAATTCTTCGTTTTTATTTTCTACTGTATCCCATTTATTAACAACTAATACTACTCCTTTTCCTGCATCTATAGCATAACTTACTATATGTTTATCGTGTTCAATGATTCCTTCTTCTGCATTTATTACAACAACACATATGTCACTACGTTCTATTGATTTTAAACTTCTAATTAAACTATATTTTTCTATGGTTTCGTATACTTTTCCTTTTTTTCTCATACCAGCAGTATCAATAATTGTGTAACTTCTTTTCTCGTAATTGAATTTAGTATCTAATGAATCTCTAGTAGTTCCAGCAATATTACTTACTAGACATCTTTCTTCGTTTAATATAGCATTTACTAAACTACTTTTTCCTACGTTTGGTCTACCTATTATACAAAATTTTATATCACTATCAGATTCTTCTGTTGTATATGGATTAAAGTCTTCAGTAATTAAATCTAATAATTCATCAATTCCTCTTTTATGCTCACCACTAATCATTACCATATTATCTAAACCTAATTCGTAGTAAGAATATATATTTTGTTCGTGATGTTTATCATCTATTTTATTTATTGCAACTATAACTTTTTTATCTGTTTTTAGTAAATAATCTCTTATTTTTAAATCATTAAGTGTTAAATCTTCTCTACCGTCTACAACAAATACTATTACATCGCTTTCATCGATAGCAAGTTCTGCTTGTATTTTAATTGATTCGTTAAAATCTTTTATTTCTAAATCTATTCCACCAGTATCTATTAAATTAAAACTTTTATCTTTATAATTTACTATACCATATATTCTATCTCTAGTAAC
>CAKOJI010000014.1 GCA_934089255.1 uncultured Bacilli bacterium
TAAGGGTGAACATATTAGACGTAAAGAAGGAAAGAAAGCAGCTAAATAAGGTAAGGAGATTAGTATATGATTAAGAAAAAGTCAAGAAATGAATTAAGAAAAGTAAGACATGCTCGTGTTCGTAATAAAGTTGCTGGTACAAGTGAATGTCCAAGATTAAACATTTTCAGATCTAATTCACAAATTTTTGCTCAAATAATCGATGATGAAAAAGGAATTACCTTAGTTAGTTCATCAAGTTTGAGTTTAAAACTTGAAAACGGTGGAAATGTTGAAGGTGCTAAGTTAGTTGGAAAAGATATTGCTGAAAAAGCAAAAAAAGCTGGAATAACTAAAGTAGTATTCGATAGAGGTGGTTACCTTTATCATGGACGTGTAGAAGCTTTTGCAGATGCTGCACGTAGTAATGGATTAGAATTTTAGTGGGAGGATAATATGGCAAGACAAGAAAAAAATATGGACTCTAAAAAGAAACTTCTTGAAGAAAGAGTTGTTTCTATCTCTCGTGTAACAAAAGTTACTAAGGGAGGTCGTCATTTCCGTTTCTCTGCTACAATGGCTGTTGGAGATGGAAAAGGACTTGTTGGAATTGGAACAGGAAAAGCTAATGAAGTTCCAGAAGCTATTAAAAAAGGTATCCAAGCTGCAAACAAGAATTTATCTAAAGTAAGTATTGTTGATAATAGAACAATACCTCATGATGCAACTGGTGTTTGTGGTAAAGCAAAAGTTTTAATTAAACCTGCTAAAGAAGGTACTGGTGTTATAGCTGGTGGAGCTGTTCGTGTAATATTAGAATTAGCTGGAATTAAAGATGTAGTATCTAAGTCACTTGGTTCTAATACAAAAGTAAATATGGCTAAAGCTACATTAGAAGCTTTAAAATCAGAACGTACTCGTGAACATATTGCTGAGTTACGTGGTAAGAAAGTTGAGGAGTTATAATATGAAATTAGAAAATTTATGTGTTACTCCAGAAAAAAAATCAAGAAAAAGAGTTGGTCGTGGACCAGGAAGTGGAATGGGTAAAACATCAACTCGTGGAGAAAATGGACAAAAATCTAGAAGTGGAGCAAGTATTTCTGCTTGGTTCGAAGGTGGACAAAGTCCATTATATAGAAGAATTCCAAAAAGAGGTTTTAATAATACTAGATTTAGAACTGAGTTTGCAACAATCAATTTAAGTGATTTAAATAAATTTAATGATGGTGATGTTGTTACTCCTGAAGTTTTAAAAGAAAAAGGAATTGTTAAAAAACAATTATGTGGAATTAAAGTACTTGCTAATGGTACATTAGAAAAGAAATTAACAGTTAGAGCACAAAGATTTTCAAGTGCTGCTGTTACTAAAATAGAGAATGCTGGCGGAACTGCTGAGGTGATTTAATGTTTTCAAATCTTAAAGGACTATTTAGTCCTACTAATAAAGATTTAAGAAAAAGAATTCTATTCACTTTAGTCGTTTTGGCTATATTTGTTGCAGGAACTACAATAGTGGTTCCTGGAGCTAAAGCAATCACTAGTGATTTAGGATTCTTAGAACTTTTAAATTTAATGAGTGGTGGTAGTTTAAAAACATTTTCAATATTTGCGTTAGGAGTTATGCCTTATATTTCTGCATCAATTATAACTCAATTATTACAAATGGATATATTACCATACTTTAAAGAATTAAAAGATCAAGGTGCTACTGGAAGACAAAAAATTAATAGAATAAATAGATATTTAGGTATATTATTTGCTTTTGTTCAAGGATATATTTTCAGTTATGCTTATTTAAAGGGTTATGGAACATTTACTGTTTTAAAAACAACTTTAATATTAACTGCAGGAAGTTCATTATTAATATGGCTTGCTGATGAAGTTACTAATAAAGGAATAGGTAATGGAATGAGTCTTATGATTATGGCAGGTATTGTACAACAACTACCTAATATATTCATTACAGCATTTAATGATTTAGTTACTTCTGGTAATTTTAGTACTTGGGCTGGAATAAGTTTGTTTATATTATTTGTTTTAGTATATGTACTTATATTAGTTGGTGTAATATTTGTAGAATCTGCTCAAAGAAGAATACCAATTCAATATAGTAGTCGTACTAGTACTGCTTATAATAAAGAACAATCATATATTCCAATTAAGTTAAATAGTGCTAGTGTAATGCCAGTTATATTTGCTTCTGCATTTGTTGGAATTCCAGCATTGATTGCTCAAGTTATTAAAAATGAAGCATTTAAAAATTTTGTAAATAATTATATAAATTATACAAGTTTTACAGGATTTATATTATATGTTGTATTAATATTCGTATTTGGATATGTTTATACTTTAATGGAATTAAATCCTGATGAAATGAGTGAAAATTTAGATAAAAATAGAAGTTATATTCCTGGAATAACTCCTGGGGAAAAAACTAGTCAATATTTAAAATATGTAATAACTAGACTTACTGTTGTTGGATCATTATTCTTAATTGTTATTGCTGCTTTACCTATATTAATGGGTAAAATACCTAATTTATCAAGTTCAGTTACTTTAGGTGGTACAGGGCTTTTGATAGTTGTAGGTGTGGCACTTGAAACTTATAAACAATTAGAAAGTTCTATTGTAAGTAGAAGTTATAATAGTAGTAGAAAGAGACGCAGAAGATAATGAAAAATATAATCTTTATTGCGCCTCCAGCTGCTGGTAAAGGTACTCAAAGTGAGTTATTAATAAAAGAATATAACTATAATCATATATCTACTGGAGAACTACTTAGAGAGAAAGCATTAGATAAGAGTGAACTTGGAAGTAAAATAAAAAGTTTACTTGAAAATGGACAATTGGTCGATGATGAAATTGTTTCAACAATATTAAAAGATAAATTATCTAAAATAAATGGACCGTTTATTTTAGATGGATATCCTAGAAATATTAAACAAGCAAATGTTTTAGATAAAATATTAAGTGAGTTAGGTAAAACGGTAGATGTTGTAATTTATTTATCTGTTGATAAAGAAATTGCAATGAAAAGAGCATTAGGACGTATGACTTGTCCTAAATGTAATAAAATTTATAATAAATATAATCCAGTAATGATGCCTAAGAATGAAAATATGTGTGATGTGTGTTGTGTAGAACTAATTAGTAGAAGTGATGATAACGAAGAAACTTTTATAAAAAGATTTGAAACTTATACAGAAAACACTAAACCATTGTTAGACTATTATGATAATTTAGGTAAGTTAGTAATAATTTATAAAAATGATACACCTATGGATACGTTTAATGAAGTAAAGAAAGTGATTGGTTAATGGTAACTATAAAATCTCAAGAAGAAGTTGAAAAAATGAAAAAAGCTGGGCATGTTAATTATTTGACACATCAATATTTGAAGTCTTTAATTAAACCTGGCATAACAACAAAATATTTAAATGATGAGGCTGATAAATTTATTAGAAGTCATAATGGTATTCCTGGTTTTTTAGGACTTTACGATTATCCTGGAAGTATATGTGTTTCAGTTAATGATGAAGTTGTACATGGTATTCCAGGAGATAGAGTTTTAAAAGAGGGTGATATTGTGTCACTTGATATAGGTGTTGTTATTGATGGATATCATTCAGATTCTGCTTGGACTTATCCAGTAGGTAAAATAAATCGTGAAAAAGAATATCTTTTACATCATACTGAGAAAGCATTGTTTGCTGGTCTTAAAGAAGTAAGAAATGGTGCTAAATTAGGTAATGTTGGTGCTAGGATAGAGCAATATGCTAAAAAACATAATCTTGGTGTTGTAAGAGAATTAGTTGGACACGGTGTCGGTAAGAAGTTACATGAAGATCCAGATGTTCCTAATTATGGTAAATATAATACTGGACTTACTTTAAAAACTGGTATGACATTGGCAATTGAACCGATGTTAAATCTAGGAACAAGAAAGATTTATGTCTTAGATGACGATTGGACTATTGTTACTCAAGATGGAAAGCCTAGTGCTCATTTTGAACATACAATTGTCGTTCGTGATGATGGATATGAAATATTAACAGGAGAGTGAAAAATGGCTAAAGAAGCTACAATAGAAGTTGAAGGTACTGTAATAGATAGTATTAAAGACGATTATAAAGTGGAATTAGATAATGGAACTGTTGTAATGGCTCGCGTTTCTGGTAAAATGCGAATGAATATGATTCGTGTCTTACCAGGTGACAAGGTTACAATAGAGTTTTCACCATATGATTTAAAACGTGGGCGTATAACTTATAGAAAATGAAAGGAATTTAATTATGAAAGTTAGACCATCAGTTAAGAAAATTTGTGCTAAATGTAGAATAATTAGAAGAAAAGGTAAAGTTATGGTAATTTGTGAAAATCCAAAACACAAACAAAGACAAGGTTAATAGGAGGTAAATATGGCACGTATTAAAAATATAGAATTACCAAAAGAAAAAAATATTCAAACTGGACTTACTAGTATTTATGGTATTGGTAGAAGTTTAGCTAAAACTATTTGTGAAGCAAGTGGTGTAGACGTATTAAAAAAAGTTAAGGATTTAACTAGTGAAGAAGAAGCTAAATTAAGAAATGAAGTAGATAAATACTTAGTTGAAGGTGATCTTCGTCGTGAAGTTAATATGAATATTAAAAATAAAATGGAAATTGGTTCTTATGAAGGAACTAGACATAAAAAGGGTTTACCAGTTCGCGGTCAAAGAACTAATAGAAATGCTAGAACTCGTAAAGGTAGAGGAAAAGTTGTTGCTAACAAGAAAAAAGTTGGTAAATAGTAATTAGGAGGATAAAAGAGATATGGCTTATAATAGAAGAAAAAGAAAAGTTAAGAAGAATATTCCAGAAGGTCAAGCACATATTCATTCAACTTATAATAATACAGTAGTTTCTATTACTGATGTTGAAGGTAATGTAATTAGTTGGGCTTCTGCAGGTACAATTGGTTATAAGGGATCAAAAAAGAAAACTCCTTTTGCTGCTGGAATGGCTGCTGAACAAGCTGGTCGTGCTGCTAGTGATGCTGGAGTAAAAAAAGTTGAAGTATTCGTTAGAGGAATGGGTGGCGGAAGAGAAACAGCTATTCGTTCATTACAAACTGTTGGACTTGAAATAACTGCTATAAATGATGAAACACCAGTTCCACATAATGGTTGTAGACCACCTAAACGTCCAAGAAATTAAGGAGGAAAAATCATGAATTTCGAAAAACCAGAATATAAAATAACTGAATATGTAGAAAAATCAAGTTATGGTAAATTTGAATTAGAACCTTTAGAAAGAGGTTTTGGTACTACTATTGGTAATGCATTAAGAAGAGTTATGCTTTCTAGTTTACCTGGAAGTGCTGTAACTAGTGTAAAGATTGATGGAGTTTTACATGAATTCCAAAAAATCGATGGAATTAGAGAAGATGTTACAACTATAATTATTAATTTAAAAAGTTTAGTTGTAAAAAATCATACAAAAGAAAATAAAACTATGAGATTATTTGCTGATACTGAAGGTGTTGTAACAGCAGGTATGATTGAACATGATGCTGATATTGAAATAGTTAATCCTGACTTAGTTATTTGTAACTTAGTTGAGGGTGGAAAAATTGATATGGAGATGACTGTTGGAAATGGTCGTGGATATGTTGATTCTAAACAAAATAAAGAATTATTAGATAATGCTGCTGTTGGTGTTATTCCAATAGACTCATTATATTCTCCAATTGAAAGAGTATCTTATGAAGTTGAAAGTGCTCGTGTTGGACAAAATGAAAATTTTGATAAATTAATAATGAATGTTTACACTAATGGATCTATGACTCCTGAAGAAGCAATGGCATTAGCAAGTAAGATTTTAATAGAACATTTGAATATAGTAGCTGATTTGAATCAAATTTCTGATATTACTGGTATTATAGCAGAAAAGAAAGTTGATACAATTACTAAAACTTTAGAAACTCCAATTGAAGAAATCGAATTTAGTGTAAGAGCTTATAATTGTTTAAAAAGAGCTGGTATTAACACTATGCAAGATTTAATTGATAAAAAAGAAGTTGAAGTTACTAAGATACGAAATTTAGGTAAAAAGTCTTTAAAAGAAGTAATTGATAAAGTAAAAGAAATGGGACTTAAGTTCCACGAGTAAGGAGTGAAATAATGGCTTATAGAAAATTAGGAAGAGAATCTCGTATTAGAAGAAGTATATTAGCTGGTATTACTAAAGAAGTTATAACTCATGGATATGTTGTTACAACTGAAGCAAGAGCTAAAGAAGCACGTAAGTTTATTGATAAAATGATAACTTATGGTAAAAAAGGTACTTTAATAAGTCGTAGACAAGCTTTAGCTTTCTTACATAATGATAAAGCTGTAGTTAGTAAAGTATTTAATGAATTAGCACCTAAGTATGCTGATCGTAATGGTGGATATACTCGTATTATAAAATTAAAAGAAAGAATCGGAGACGATGCTTTAATGGTAAGATTAGAACTAGTTTAGTTTTAATCTTTTTTTTAAATAAAGAATGTAGGATTATTAATATTCTTATATGTGTCTTTTGTAATGGTGGTAGGTGTATTGTTAATTATATTTTGTGAAGTATTGTTCATATCTTTTTTTATAGTATTTTTTAATTTCATAAGTTTTATCATACTTGATAAATCTGTTTTATTAGTTTTTATATTTTTATAAGTTTTATTTATAGAACTTAGTATTGGTTTTGCTTCTTTATATAGGGGTACTACTTTATTAGCAATATTTAGGGAATTATTTATACCACTTAGTATTTTAGTTAAAGATGAAGATTCATTCATAGTATCACACTCATATAAATTATATGATAAATAATTAAAAAACTTTACAGATATAATATAATATATGTTATAATGTTATTGTTAAGAATAGAAGGAGATTAGGTATGAATAGTAAGAAAAAAAGAAAAAATATATTTTTAATACTTTTAGCTCCTTTTAAGTTTTTTTGTTTAGGATGTTATTATACGTTGTATGGAATTTTGTATCCATTTATATTTGTTTATAATTTAATTAGTAGTGCTCTTTATAAATCTTATACTGTTAGTAAAGATAAAAAGAGTAAGCAAGAAGTAATTAAAGCTGTTAATTTAGAAATGGATTCAATAGATGATAAAATAAAAAAGAATAATTTAAAAGCACAAGAATTAAAAAAACAGACTGTAAAAAAAGTAAAGGAAGAAAATGTAAAACAAAATAAAAAATTAAATGCCAAAAAATTAAAAGAAAGAGATTTATTGATAAGTGAAATTAATAAACAGGATAGTGTTAGAACAGAATATCCTAATACTTATAGGTATACAGCAAGAGATTCAGATGGTAAAGATGTTATAGGTTTTTTAGTTGCATTTACTAAGCAGGAAGTATTTAATTTTTTAGAGTCAGAGGGTTATACTGTTTATAAGTTAGAAAATAATAAATTTATAGAATTATTGTATGGACAAAAGAATTTTTCTAAAAGAAAATTAAAAACTAAAGATTTAATTTTTTGGTTAACACAATTATCAACTTATTTAAAAAGTGGGATACCTTTAACTGATTCAATGAGAATACTTGGTTTACAAATGGGTAAAAATGATCAATATAAGAAACGTTTGTTTGATGGTATTGTGTATCAGTTAATTATGGGAGAAAGTTTTAGCGAAGCTTTGAATAAACAAGGTAGTGCTTTTCCATCATTATTAATTAATATGATTAAAGCAGCAGAAGCAACAGGTGAATTAGAAGAAACGCTTGATGATATGGCAAATTATTATAATGAGATAGAATCTACTAGAAAACAAATGATAAGTGCATTAACTTATCCAACTGCTGTTATGATATTTTCTATAGGTGTTATTACTTTTATATTATTATATGTAGTTCCACAGTTTCAAGGTATATATGAATCTGCTGGTGTTAAATTAACTGGTCTTACATTGTTTGTTTTAGCAGCAAGTCAATTTTTAAAAAAGAATATTATGATTATTATATTAATTGTTGTAATTATAGTTTTAATAATTTATTATTTGTATACTAATGTTAAAAGTATAAAATATGCTTTACAGAAGTTTGCTATGCATTTACCTTTATTTGGTAAAATTATAATATATAATGAAATGACTATATTTACTAAAACATTTGCTTCTCTTTTAAAAAATAATGTTTTTATAACAGAGAGTATGGAAATTTTGACTAAAATAACTAATAATGAAATTTATAAAGAAATTATGTTTAATACAATAAATAATATTGCTGTTGGTGAGAAAATTAGTGAATCTTTTAAAGATAATTGGGCTATACCAGAAGTTGCGTATTATATGATTGTTACAGGTGAATCTACAGGTGAATTATCTGAGATGATGTCAAGGGTTAGTGTATATTATCAAGAAGAACATAGAAATATTATAAATTCTTTAAAATCTTTAATAGAACCAATTATGATAATATTTTTAGCAGTTGTAGTAGGTGGAGTTGTTTTATCTGTTATAATTCCTATGTTTAGTTTATATGGACAGATAAGTTAGGTGATAATATGTTATATTTGATGTTTATAATTGGTGTTATATTTGGTTCTTTTTATGGTGTTGTCGGAACTAGATTACCAGAAGGAAAAAGTATAGTTAAACCAGGAAGTCATTGTGAAAATTGTGGTCATATTTTAAAGTGGTATGAAAATATTCCAATATTAAGTTATATATTTTTGGGTGGTTTATGTAAAAAGTGTAAAAAGCCTATTGGATTTGTATATTTTATGACTGAGTTATTAAGTGGAGCTTTATTTGCTCTTTGTTATAAAGTATATGGAATTAATTATAATTTGTATTTATCTTTGATAATAAGTAGTTTAGTTATAATTATATTTGTTAGTGATTCTAAATATATGATAATTAATGATAGTCCTTTAGTTATTAGTTCTATTTTGGTTTTTATAATAAAATTTATTTGTAGTGGTTATAAAGTTGCTTTGATGTCTATATTTGATGGGTTAATAATATTTTTAGTTGCATATTTACTTATGTTATTTGGTAAAATGTTATTTAAACAAGAAGCACTAGGTGGTGGAGATATAAAATTATCTTTTGTTGCTGGAATGTTTTTAGGTATAAAGTTTGGTATATTATATATTGTTTTAGCAAGTTTTTTAGCATTTCCATATGCAATTTATATTACTATTAAAAATAAAGATAATATGTTACCATTTGGACCATTTTTAGTAAGTAGTTTATTAATAGTATTTTTAAATATGAATATGTTTAATGAAATGTTAAAAATGTTATTTTAAAGGAGTGTAAGGATGAAAAGATTTTTAAGTATAAGTGTTGTTAGTTTATTTTATTTAGCAATAGTGTTTGGTGTTATTAGTTATATGGTTATTCCTAATGTTAAAGTTTTAAATGAAATTAATAACAAACAAAATATAAGTGAAGAAGAAAAAAATAAATTAGTGGAATCTATTAATAATAAGTATGATGAGTTAGAAAATAATATTAAGGAAAGTTATAGTAGTAGATTAAAACAAATAGATGAAGAATTAATTAGTAAAAATTCAGAAGAAAATAAAGAATTTATGACTAATGGTTTTTCAGATACTTATTATAGATTAAATACAGAGATAGCTAACTTAAATAAAGAAAAATTTGAGATTAATAAGAAACAAGATACTGAATTAAATAGTAATAAAGCAAAAAGAAATACTGAATTAAGAGCAATTAGTGGTCAAAATAGTGATTCATTTTTTAAAAAATCCAAGAGTTTTGTTTTAATTGTTGTGGGAGGTTTAATACTTTTATTTCCTATTTTAGTTACTATTTCAAAATTTAATGTTTTAACAATACTTTTAAATAGAGTTAAAAATAGTTGGAGTCAGATAGATGTTTTATTAAAACAAAGGGCTGATTTAATTCCAAATATAGTAAGTACTGTTAAAGGTTATTCTAATTATGAAAAGGATACTTTAACTAGTGTTATTGATGCTAGAAATGAAGTTATGAGTGCTAAAACAAAAGAAGAAGAAATAATTGCTAATAAAAAATTAAATTATGGCGTTAATAAATTATTAGTACTACAAGAAGATTATCCAGAATTAAAAGCAGATGAAAATTATATGAGTTTACATAAGAATTTAAA
Organism: uncultured Bacilli bacterium; assembly: GCA_934089255.1. Lineage (GTDB taxonomy): Bacteria > Bacillota_I > Bacilli_A > RF39 > UBA660 > UMGS1124. The sequence goes on from CAKOJI010000014.1 coordinate 10,130, forward strand.
AGAAATAGAAGATAATATAGCTAGTTTAAGACAAGAATATAATAATAATGTTTTAAGATATAAAAATAAAGTTGAAACTTTTCCAAATAATATTTTTGCTAATATTTTTGGTTTTAAATCTCAAGTATTTTTCAAAATAGATGATGATGAGAGAGAAAATGTAAATATAAATTTATAATTAATTGATTTTAAAAGACTAAATAAGTCTTTTTTTTCATACAATTTTATAGGTGAATATATGAAAAAGTATATTATATTATTGATAATAATTTTATTTCCTTTGAGAGTAAATGCTACTAGTACTACATTAATGGATATGGATACTAATAGAGTTTTATATAACAGTAATGGTAATGATGTTAGATTAATTGCTAGTATTAGTAAGATTATGACTGCTATCGTAACTATAAATAATTATGATATTAGTAACGTTATAAAGATTGATGAAAGTGTTTTAAAGAGTTATGGTAGTGGAATATATGTTGAAGTTGGGGAAGAAATAAGTGTAGAAAATTTGCTATATGGTTTAATGCTTAGAAGTGGTAATGATGCTGCTATTCAAATTGCAAATACTGTTGGTGGAAGTATGGAAAACTTTGTTAAAATGATGAATGATACTGCTAAATCTATTGGTATGAAAAATACTAATTTTATTAATTCTAGTGGTTTAGAAAATGATAAAGGTGAAGGAAATACGAGTACTAGCTACGACATGGCTCTTTTAATGAGTTATGCTATGAAAAATGAAGTGTTTAAAAAAATAGTTAGTACACAGAAAAAGGTTGTGAAAACTAATTATAAGACATATGTGTGGTATAACAAAAATAAACTACTTAAAAATTATAAATTTTGTACTGGTGGTAAAACTGGTTTTACAGAAAAAGCAAGAAGAACTTTAGTAACTACTGCTAGTAAAGACAATATGAATTTTGTTGTTGTTACGCTTAATGACCCAAATGATTTTAGTGATCATTTAAATTTATATGAAGAATATTTTAAAAAGTATAAGAGTTATAAAGTACTTGATAGCAAAGATAAATTTTCTAATGAAAAATATTATATTAAAAATGATAAATATGTTGCTTTAACACAAGATGAGTTTAAGTCTATAAAAAAAGAAGTTGTATATTATGATAACAATGTTAGTGATATTGTAGGCTTTATAAATATTAAATTAAATGATAAATTATTAGCTAAAGAATATATTTATGAAAAAAAAGAAACTGTTAAGAAGAAAAAGAAGATGAATTTTATAGAAAAAATAAAAAAATTATTTGATTAGGTGATTTAATGGTAAATGTCTTATGGGGAGTATTTATAATTATAGGTGTAGTTTTTGGTTTTATAAATGGGAAGATAGATTTAATAAATAATGAGATAATTAATAGTGGTAAAAGTACTTTAGAATTAATGTTAGAGATGCTTCCTATGCTTGCTTTATGGATGGGATTAATGAGAATTGCAGAAGATAGTGGCTTATTAAAACAAATTGCTCATAAATTGAGTTTTATTCTAAAACATTTATTTCCTACAATTCCCAGAGATAATGAAGCTTTAGGTTTAATAGCTAGCAATGTGGCTATAAACATGGCTGGTTTAGGTTCTGCTGCAACACCATGTGGTTTAAAAGCTATGAAGGAATTACAAAAATTAAATGATAAAAAAGATAGGGCAACTACTGCTATGATAACTTTTTTAGTACTTAATACAGGTGGTGTTACTATTATTCCTACTACAATAATTTCATTACGTGTTATGCACGGTAGTGCAACACCTACTGAAGTAATACCAACATGTATAATAGCAACGTTTTCATCTTGTATATCAGGTTTAATATTAGATTATTTTATAAGGAGAAAAAATGGCAACGTTTAGTATAATAGCTTTACCTTTAATAGTATTATCTATTGTATTATATGGTTATAAAAAAAGAGTTAATATTTATGATTCTTTTATGAAAGGGGTTTTAGAAGGTTTAAAAACTTGTTTAGAAATATTTCCTAATATACTAGCTATGATATTTGCAGTTAATCTTTTAATAAAAAGTGGTTTTATAGATTATATTAGTTCTTTTTTAAATCCTATTTTATCTAAATATAATTTAAGTACTGATATTATTAGTATGTCTATTTTTAGACCTATTAGTGGTAATGCTAGTTTAGCAATACTAAATAATATATTAAAAGTTTATGGACCTGATTCTATAATGGGAAAGCTTGCTAGTACAATTCAGGGTTCAACTGATACGACTTTTTATGTTCTTGCTTTATATTTTGGTAGTATAGGTGTAAAGAAAACTAGATATGCATTACCAGTTGGATTATTTGCAGATTTTGTTGGTATTTTAATAAGTTTTATTTTAGTTTATTTGTTTTTTGGTAGATGATAATCTACTTTTTATTTTGTTTTATTTATGATAAAATACTTCTATGAAGGAAGTTGATTCTATGGAAAGATTACAAAAGGTTATTGCAAATAGTGGTTATTGTTCTAGAAGAAAAGCAGAAGAATTGATAGTTAATGGTAGAGTAAAAGTAAATGGTGAGGTTGTTACTGAATTAGGTGTTAAGGTAAGTAGTGATGATGCTCTAAGTATTGACGGTAAAGCATTAAAACTAGAAGAAGATAAAGTATATTTTTTACTTAATAAACCAAGAGGTGTTGTTAGTACTAGTAGTGATGATAAGGGTAGAAAGACTGTTGTTGATTTAATTGATACTGATAAACGTATTTATCCTGTTGGTAGATTAGATTATGATACAACTGGTTTACTTTTATTAACTAATGATGGCAATTTAGCTAATTTATTGATGCATCCTACAAATGGTATTCCAAAAAAGTATGTTGCAAAATTAAATAAATTTTTTGAAATTTCTGATTTAAAACGTCTAGAAAAAGGTATAATGATAGATGGTATTATGTGTATTCCAACTAGAGTAAAAATAAAAACTAATAATAGAGAAAAAGATTTTAGTATAGTTGAAGTTACTATATTAGAAGGAAGAAATCATATTATTAAAAGATTATTTATGGAGTTAGGTTATTTAGTTGATAAATTATCAAGAATTGAATATTCATTTTTAAATTTAGATGGTTTAAAAAGTGGTGAATATAGAATGTTATCTATTAAAGAAGTAAGGAAATTATATGAATATAAGAAATAATATTCTAGTTACTAAACTTGATGATTTTGGACGTGGAATAGGTTATGTTGATAATAAAATTATTTTTATAAAGAATGCTTTACCAGATGAAATAGTAGATGTTGGTATAGTTAAAGATACTAAAAAATATTATGAAGGTAATGTTATAAAATATATTAAAGTAAGTGATAAGAGGAAAGAAGTAAAATGTCCATTTTATGATAGATGTGGTGGATGTAATTTACTTCATATTGCTTATGATGATTCAATTCAATATAAGGTTGATAAAGTTAAAAATATATTAGATAAGTTTGCTTCTATAAAAAATAATATAGAGATTATAAAGAATGATAATCCATTTTATTATAGAAATAAAATAGAGTTAAAAATAGAAAATAATAAATGGGGTTATTATAATTCTAGTACACATAATTTTGTGGAAATTAATGAGTGTTTGATAGCAAAAGAATCTATAAATGATGTTCTTTTTAATAAAAAATTTATAAAAGTAAATAATGGAAGTATAACTATTAGAAGTAATTATAATGATGAAATAATATTATCTATTAAAACTAATGAAGGTTATTTTATTGATACAGATGGGTTAAAAGAAAAAATTAAGTTAGTTGGTATAGTTGTTAATGATAAATTAATTTATGGGGAAAGTTATTTTATAGAAAAAGTTAAGGATAAATTTTTTAAAGTTAATTATAATTCTTTCTTTCAAGTTAATTTGTGTGTTGCTTGTAAAATTTCTAATATAATAAGTGAATATAGTTTTGGTGAAAATTTATTAGATTTATACTGTGGTGTTGGTTTTTTAGGACAGTTAGTTAGTGATAAATATAAAAAAATATATGGAATAGAAATAAATGAGAATAGTATAATTGATGCTATAAAAAATAGTAATATAAATGGTATTAAGAATACTTATTATTTGTGTGGGAGTACAGATAAGTTAATTGATAAAATAAAAGATAATATTGATACTATAATTGTTGATCCGCCTCGTAGTGGTTTAGTTAAGAATACTATAAATGATGTTTTAAAAATGAATGTAGAAAGAATAATTTATATTTCTTGTAATCCTGTGAGTTTAGCAAGAGATTTATCTTTATTGAAAGGTAATTATAATGTAGAAAAAATATATATGTTAGATATGTTTAGCAATACTTATCATGTTGAATGTGTATGTGTTCTAAAACTTAGATAAGCGGTGATATATAAGAATAAATCAACTATTCAGTAAGTTTCTAAAAATAGTATATAAATAGTAAATATGTATAGTAATAGATAAAAAACTATGCTAATGTTGTTCGAGGAGAATATGTTTCCCCATACCATATTAGGTGGTATGGGGAAACATAATTGAAATGATATTTAAAAGAAATGGGGAGTAAAAATGGAAAAAATATATAATAAATTAGTAAGAGATAATATTCCAAGTATTATTCAAGAAGACAATGAGATACCAATTACTAGAATTTTATCTGATGCTGAATATAGACAAGAATTATATAAAAAATTATTAGAGGAATGTAATGAACTTATAACTTCTAAAACAAGTAATAACATCATAGAGGAGGCTTCTGATGTTTTTGAAGTATTAAAAGCTATTTCAGAGTTAGAGGGTAAAAATATAGATGCTGTTATAGAAGCTTCAAAACAAAAAAGGTTAAAAAGAGGCGGATTTATCAAAAAGATATTTTTAGAAAAAACAATTAGTAAAGAGTAAGTAGTTCTAATAATAAAAATATTAAACAATCTGATAATGCTTAAAAATAATTAATTAAAATGTTGATGAATTGTGCTATGTAAAGCATAATAATTTTTATAGACAAAAAAGTGAAAATTTTATATACTTAGGTTAGTTATAATCTAAATGGGAGGGCAGTTTTTAGTTATAATGAGCGCCAGAACTTAATAAGTTGACGAGGTTAGTAGTTATCGAAAATTCGGCGGATGCTACTACGGGTTTTATACTCGATAGATATATAACAAAAAGTAAAATCAATATTACAACAAAATATATATCATATTACTTATATAGAAGGAGTTATTATGTGTGGAATAATAGGCTATATAGGTAAGGATAAAAGAGCAATCAATGTAATTATTAATGGTTTAAAATCTTTGGAATATAGAGGATATGATTCTGCAGGTATTGCTGTAGTTCGTAATAATAAAATTGAAATTGTAAAAACTTCTGGAAAAATAAAGAATTTAGAAAAAGAAATTGTAAATTTAGAAGAATCTAATATTGGTATAGGTCATACTAGATGGGCTACTCATGGTGTACCTAGTGATATAAATGCTCATCCTCATAAAGTAGGTTTAGTTACTTTAGTGCATAATGGTATAATTGAAAATTATGAAGAAATAAAAAAAGAATTAGAAAGTGATAAATATAATTTTATAACAGATACAGATACAGAAATAGCGTGTGGATATCTGGATAAATGTTATAAAGAAACTAATGATAAATTAGAATCAATTAAGTTATTTCAAAATAAAGTAAGAGGAAGTTATTCGTTAGGTATAATATTTGATGATGATATTAATCAAATATATGCAACAAGAAAAGATAGTCCGTTGATTATTGCTTTAGGTAATAATGAAAATTATATAGCAAGTGATGTACCTGCAATTTTAAATGAAACTAATAAGTATATTTTATTAGATAATTTTGATATTGCCGTGATAGATAAAAGTGATATAAAAATATATGACAATAATTTAAATGAAAAAAGTTATGATGTTAAAGTGTTTGAAGGAACAAAAGAGAGTGCTTTAAAAAATGGGTTTGAACATTTTATGCTAAAAGAAATATATGATGAACCTATTTTAATTAAAAACTTTATTGATTTATATTTAAAAGATAAAAAAACTTTATTAGAAAAAATACCAGATATTTCTAAATATAAAAATATAGAAATTGTTGCTTGTGGTAGTGCATATCATGCTGGATTAGTTGGAAAAAATATTTTAGAAGAATATACTAATATACAAACTAGTTGTTATGTTGCTAGTGAATATAGGTATCAAAAACATTTTTTTGATAAAAATACGTTAGTAATATTAATATCACAATCTGGTGAAACAGCTGATACTTTAGCTGCATTAAGGTTAGCAAATGAAAATAGTATTGATACGTTAGGAATAGTGAATGTGTTTGGTTCGTCTATTGCTCGTGAAGTAGATAATGTTATATATTTAAATGCTGGTTATGAAATAGCAGTTGCTACTACTAAAGCGTATTTAATGCAAGTTTTGGTATTATCTTTATTAGCTTTTGCTAATAGTATAAGAAGTAATTTATTAGATAATAACACTCAAGAGAATATTATAAATAATTTTAAAAATTTATATGATAATGTAGATAATGTTATAAAAAATAGAAAGTTATATTATGATATTGCTAAAGAAATATATAATAAGAAAAATGTGTTTTTTATAGGAAGAAAAATAGATGCAGCACTTTCTAAAGAAGCATCCTTAAAATTAAAAGAAATATCTTATATGCATAGTGAAGCTTATGAGGCAGGAGAATTAAAACACGGAACTATATCACTTATTGAGAATAATACAGAAGTAATTTCAATTATAACAGATCAAAATATTGCAGAAAAAACTATTAGCAATATAAAAGAAACAATTGCGAGAGGTGCAGATGTAACATTACTTACTACTAAAAAAATTATAGATACTTATGATAATTCTAATTTTTATAATAGAAAAGTAGTTATTCCAAATGAAACTATCTTTACAGAACCATTAATTATTTCACCAGTATTTCAATTAATAGCGTATGAAATTGCTAAATTGCGTGGTGAAGACATTGATCAACCTAGAAACCTTGCTAAGTCAGTAACAGTAGAATAATCTACTGTTTTTTTGTTGAAATTATTAATATCTTGTAATAAAATTTAAAAAAAGAGAGGTAATATTTATGATAAAAAGAGATGAAATATATGATTTATATTGGTATTTTGCTTGTGAAAGACAAAATATATTTATTCGTAAAAATAATGGCGATAAATGGCCTTGGACTAAAGATGCTATATTAAGAGAGTATAAGTTTTGTAACAGTTATAGAGTTAATGATAGAGTAAGTCAGTATTTACTTAAGAATGTTATATATAATGGAAAAAAATATAGTGATGAAGATATGCTGTTTAGAATTATATTATTTAAATTATTTAATAAAGAAAATACTTGGGAATTATTACTTGATAATTTTGGTGATATAACATTATCTATTTATGATTTTGATAAATTTTCTAATGTTTTAAATAATACAATAAATAATGGAGTTAGTATTTATAATGATGCTTATATTAGTTGTGCAACTAAAGCTTTTGGGTATGATAGAAAACATGATAATCATTTAGCGTTATTAAATAAAATGTTTTTAGAAGATAAGATTCAAGATAAGATACTAAGAGTTAAAACTATGGAAGATGCATTTAAAATACTTAAAAGTTATCCTTTGATAGGTAATTTTATGGCTTATCAATTAGTAACTGATATAAATTATAGTGATATAGTTAATTGGAATGAAAATGAATTTACGGTTGCAGGACCAGGTGCTATTCGTGGTATAAAAAAATGTTTTATAGATAGGGGTAAATATTCTAATGAAGATATAATTAAATATATGTATCTTAATCAAGAAAAAGAGTTTAAAAGATTAAATTTAGATTTTAAAAAGATTGGTAATAGGGAACTACAATTAATAGATATACAAAATATATTTTGTGAATTAGATAAATATTGTCGAGAAAAAGTACCTAGTCTTAAATCTAATAGAGTAAAAATTAAAAAAAAATATACTCCTAAAAGTATTAAGATAGAGTATATTTATCCTAAAAAATGGAATGTGAAGTATTAATTTAATATATTTATTATTATTTTAATTACTTCTTTTTTCATTTCTTTATAATTAATTTTAGTGTGCTTATGATATACCACTTCGTGGCAATAATTTTCTACTATTCCAATTATTATGTGAATTTTTTGGTACGTTTGTTGTTTCTTATTTAGTATCACTATTATTATCTAAAAGAATTGATATGGTGAGTAGTTTGAAAGCTAATGAATAAAAAAATAGAGTTTACTTTAACTCTAATTTTTTTATGTTGTCGTTTTTTGAATTTTCATTATTTTTTATAATTTCTTTGACATCAAAGTATATTTCTTTTTGTGGAATATCAACTCTAGATACTTTAGCTATAATTCTAGTTCCTAATTTAACTTTTTGTTTACTATAATTACAAGTTAGTTGTCTATTATATGTATCTATTGAGAAAGATTTAGCAAAGTCTTTTTCAAAATCCAATATACCTTTTATGTTATTGTCTAACTTAATATATACTTTATCTTTTTCAATATCTAGTATCATACCAGTAAATTCTTCGCCTATATGTTCTGACATAAATTTTGCCATTTTTAACTTTATATAATCTTTTTCAGCATCATTTGCTTGTCTTTCTTTATAGCTTGAATGTTCTGCAATTTCATTAAGTATTTCTTTTTCGAAATGATTATTCGTTGAATAATCATTATTAATAAATATATTTATTAATGTGTGTACCATTAAATCTGGGAATCTTCTTATAGGTGAAGTAAAATGACAATAATTATCAAGTGCTAAAGCATAATGCCCGATATTTTCTGTAGAATATTTAGCTTTAGACATACTTCTTAAAAGAAGGTTTGATATTATGGTAAATTCTTTTGTTCCTTTAAAATCATTTAATATATTTTGTATTGCTTTTTGTCCATAAGCATTTTGAATTCTTATTAGTTTGTAATTTAGTTTAGAAATTATATCAATTGTATTTTCTAATTTTAAATCGTCTGGATTATTATGCACTCTATAAATAAATGGTAAGTCTCTCCAATAGAAGTGTGATGCAACGGCTTCGTTTGCTGCTATCATAAAGTTTTCTATTATTCTTTGAGCTTCTTCATTGTGTCTTGTTTCAAATCCTATTATTTTATCATTATTATAAACATCTTTATTAATGTAAATATCGCTAGATTCAAAATCTAAATTACCTTTATTATTTTTATTGTGAGTCATTATATCTGATAATTCTCTCATAATATTCAAGTCATTTAAGAAAGGGTAATATGACTCATCTATCTCATTCCCATTAAAAAACTCATTTAATTCTTCATAAGACATTTTCTTTTTTGATTTTATTACTGAATTAACTATTTTATATTGTACTAATTTTCCTTTAGGATTTATTTCCATTATACAACTTTTAGTTAAACGTTCTACACCTTCATTTAAAGAACATATTCCATTTGAAAGAGTACTTGGTATCATTGGAATAACTGCTTCTCCTAAGTATACGCTTGTACCTCTTTTTAACGCTTCTTTAAAAAGAGATGAGTTTGGTTTTATATAGTGAGCTACATCAGCTATATGTACACCTAATAAATAGTTTCCATTATAAAGTTTTTTAATCGAAATAGCATCATCCATATCTTTAGTATGTACTGAGTCTATAGTGAATATATTATCTTTTGTTAAATCAATCCTATTAGCTTTTTCTTCATTTGTTACGTGATCTTTTATTTTTGATGCTTCTTCTATTGAATTTTCTGAGAAATCAATATCAAAATCTTTACTGATAGCAATTGCTAATTCATCATTCATTTTGTCATTAAAATGACCAATTTTTGTTATATTTTTTGCAACTATATTATTATCAATGTCAGAACTATTATCTAATTCTATATAACATCTATCTCCAATTATGTAATCTTTTAATAAATTGTTTGGAACTATTATATTAATTTCGCAATTACCATTAAACGGTACTAAAATTAACTTATTATTATATTCTTTAACTTCACAAACTAATTTTTTATTTTTTCTTTTCATTATTCCACATATTGTTCCATTGTTTTCATATGTTCTAAGTACAACTACTGTATCATTTTTTAATGCAGTATGAAGTTCATTAGGTGGAATTATTATTTTTTCATCATTTTGTTTTATAAAACTAAATCCTTTAGAACATCTGTCTAGTGTTCCTATTATATGATCTGGTTTTATTATTTCATATTTATTTTTTGTATTTTTGAAAATTTTTCTACTATTTAATAATTTTTTTAGAATAATATCTAATTCTTCTTTTTCTAGTTTTGATAATTTAAGTAGTTTATTATCATCACAGTTATATTTTTTAATTATATTATAAACATTATCTTCCATATACCCTCCTTAATTTTACTATACAATAAAAAGTATAAATTTGTAAATGTAAAGTGTAAAATTTTTGAAAATAATTATATAATTATATTGGTATAACAAAAATTATTAATAAATGTTATAATATTATCGAGGTGGATTTATGTTTGATTTAAAAAAATATAAAAAAATATATATGATTGGAATAGGTGGAATTAGTATGAGTGGAATTGCACATATTTTAAAATCTTGGAATTATATTGTATTAGGTAGTAATAATGAAGAAAATAAAATGACTTTAGAGTTAAAAGAAAATGATATAAATGTGTTTATAGGACATAATTATGATAATATTACGAGTGATATTGATTTAGTTGTTTATACTGCTGCAATACATAATGATAATCCTGAGTTAGTACACGCTAAAGAATTAAATATACCTTGTTTAGAAAGAGGAATGTTTTTAGGTGAATTAACTAAGTTATTTAAAGATACTATTGGTATTAGTGGTACTCATGGTAAAACAACAACTACTAGTATGGTGAGTGAATGTTTTTTAAGTGCAGGAATGGATCCTACTATACAGGTTGGTTCTATATTAAATAGTATAAATGGTAATTATAGAGTAGGTAAGAGTGATTATTTTATTATAGAAGCTTGTGAGTATTGTGACAGCTATTTAAATTTTAAACAAAAAAGTGCTATTGTTTTAAATATAGATAATGATCATTTAGATTATTTTAAAACATTTGATAATATTAAAAAATCTTTTCAAAAATATGTTAGTCATTTACCAAGTGATGGATTACTTGTACTTAATGGTGATGATAAAAATGTTTTAGAACTTGCTTTATATAGTGACGCTAAAATATTAACATATGGTTTAAATGAAAATAATAATTATTATGCAAAGAATATAAAGTTTGATAGTGATGGTTTTGGTATGTATGATTTATATTATAATAAAAAATATGTAGATCATATAAGTTTAAGTGTAGTTGGTGAACATAATATTATGAATAGTTTAGCATGTATTAGTTTATGTTTAAATTATGGTATTTCTATTGATGATATTAAAAAAGGTTTAAAAAATTATACTGGTGCTAGTAGAAGGTTTCAATATAAGGGAGAATATAAACAAGCTAAAGTGTATGATGATTATGGACATCATCCTACTGAAGTACGTGCAGTTGCTAATTCTATACTAAATAAAAATTATAATGAATCTTGGGTTATATTTGAACCACATACTTATTCTAGAGTTAAAGAACATTATAAGTCTTTTGCTAATTCTTTATCAAGTTTTGATAATATTATAATAACTGATATTTATGCAGCAAGAGAAAATAACGAATTTAATGTTACTCCAGAAATGATAATAGAAGAACTAAATAAACTTGGTAAGAAAGCAATTCATATTAGTAATTATGATGATATAGAAAAGTATTTAAGTGAAAGAGTTAAACCAAATGATTTAATTTTAACTCTTGGTGCAGGATATGTTACAAAGTTAAGTGATATGCTTACTAAATAGTATCTTATGATACTTTTTTTATGTTACAATATTCGACAATTTATATAAAAAATATATGCTAGTATAACAAACTAGAACATTTATTGTTTATGTCTTACCTTTTATATTTTGTTAGTATGAGAGGTGGTAATTTATGAAACTTAAAACTTTTTTAATAAAGTTTTTAGATAGATTAATTATTATTTTATTAATCATTAGTATTCTATTCTTCCTACAAAAAGTTTAGGGCGTTTTGGTTAATAAAAAAAGACATAGTACTTAAATAAGTACAAATGTCACAAACCGAAAAGGTAAGGCATTTAATGATAAATGTTCTACCTAATATAAGTTTATCATAAAATGTTTGATATGAGTATCTGTTTTTGAAACATTTTTTTATTTTAGCCAATTTTTTCCGTCTACTATTCTTGCTACTAACATACTACTTGCGGAATCTCCTACAACATTTAATACTGTTGCTGGTGCATCTATTATAGTTGCTATTATAGTTAATATTGGTAAAGAAGATATTGGGAATCCCATCAAACTAATTATTAACATTTCTGAAATAGTTCCACCACCAATAGGTACTGCGGTGATAAGAACTGTTGCAATTAAAGATACACCAAGTACTTTAGGAAAAGTTACATTCATATTAAATAAATAGACTAGAAACATTATTTTAAATACACTACCAATTATAGAACCGTCTTTGTGAAATGATGTTCCTAGTGGAATAGTTGTATCTGCTATATCGCTTGATACTCCAATTTCTTTTGCACATTTAGTATTAATTGGAATACACGCTGCTGATGAACAAGTAGCAAGTGCAGTTAGTGTAGATGGTGTTATATTTTTCCAATAAAGTATTAAACCTTTTTTACCACCTGCAATAAAAGCGTAAATAGAATAAACTATAAAATATACAAAAAGGCAGGCAATTAAGTAGATAATAAATGTTTTTAAGTAACCAATAACAATACTTTTTCCAAATGTACCGATAAATGATGCTAGATAACAAGATAATCCTATTGGAGCATAATACATAATAATTTTGAAGAACTTATTTAAAACTTCATTAAAACTAATTAAAACATTTAATGCATATTTTCCTTTTTCTTTAGATAAATTAATACTTAATCCTATTAGAATAGAAAATATAATTAATGGAATGATATTTTCTTTAGATATTAATTTTACAAAGTCATCAGTACTAAGCATAGTTACTGTTCTTTCTAAAATATTTATACTTTCTTTATTTTGTTCTACGTTAGTATTTGATGTTTCTTTTATAGATTGTAAATCATTACTATTTACTAGATTTACTCTAGTACTTATTAATCCTATTAGAACACTAATTAAAGACGTAATAATAAATACAAAAATTACTGATATAAGTATTTTACCTAATCTTTTAGGTTGTTTCATTTTTCCAATAGATGTAGTCAGTGTTAAGAATATTAATGGTACTATAATAGTAAGCAATATATTTATAAATAAATCACCTAGTGGACTCAATACTTTCGCTTTTTCGCCAAATATAAGACCTACTATAGTACCTAATATACAAGACAGTAGTAGTATCAATGTAGATTTATAATTTTTTAAAAACTTTTTCATAAAAACATCTCCTTCTAACTTAATTATATTTAAAAATGTAAAAAATATAAATAATATAAAATCCACAGTAATCCACATATGTTATAATAAATTTAGGAGGATATATGAATAAAAGTTTTGTAAAACTTAATGATGGTAAAAATCATTTGTCGTTAGGTAATTTAGTTAATATAATAAAAAAGTATTCTAAAGTAAAAGAATCTAGTATTCAGGGAGAAGTATTTTCTTCTATATTTGATATAGATAATGTTAATAATACTACTGTAAATAATTATTTAATAGGGTATAGAGCAATAGGATTAGATTATAAAAAAATATATTTAGATTTAAAAAGTAAATATGAAGTAGATAAAAATGTTTTTTTTAAAATAGTTGCTAATATACTTACAATATTAGAAGAAAAAATATTTAAAGTAGATGATATTAGTTTAGATATTGTAAATAGTAATAATAAATTAAAGTGTGTTTTAAAAGATTTATTAGAGTTAAGTGATAGAGATATAAGTGTAAGTGATAGTAGTAGACATAAATTTAATAATTTGTATGATAATAATAATTTGTATGAATGTTTTATAGAATTTTTATTTTTTACTATATTAGAAAAGAAACAACCTATATTTATACAAGATATAGATAAAGATATTAGAAAATATGAACTTGATGAGTATTTAAAAATAAATTTGTATGATGGTATAAGTTATATTGGTAATTTAATTGAACTTGGAAAAAAAGATAATATGTATGCAAATGCAGAACTTGGTTCTTTAGAATATAGTGGGTTAATAGATGGTAATATTGATTATGAAAAGTGTTATAATTATTATTTAAAAGCTGCTAATAAGAATCATCCTAAAGCTTGTTGGATGGTATCAAATTTAATTTTTATGAATAAAGTAAAAGAAAAAAGTGTTTCTGTTATGTGGGAATATTTAAATAAAGCATATAATCTTGGAAGTATAGCTGCTATAAATACTATGGGAATTTGTTATATGAAAGGATATACGGTAGATGGTAAAAAAGATATAGATAAGGCTTTAAATTATTTTAATAAGGCTAGTTCTATGGGGTATTCATTTGCTTATAATAATTTAGGTTTATATTATGAAGATAAAGATATAGATAAAGCATTTAATTATTATAAATTAAGTGCTGATTTAAATAATAGTTGGGCTATGAATAAAGTAGGTGAGTTATTAAGAAAAGATAACAAGATTAATGAAGCATATTTTTATTATGAAAGTGCTATAAATGTTCCTAAGAGTGAAAGGTGTTTCTATGCTTATTATAATTTAGCTACATATTATTATTCTAGTGGAGAGATGAAAAATTTAAAGTTAGCTAAAGAATATTTAAATATTTTTAATGAGTATAAAAAAACAAGAGATCATCTGTGATGACCTCTCGTTTTTTCTTCTTCGTAATCATAATTCATATTATTATAGTAATTGTTATAATACATATCTATAAATTCTTTATTTGTAGATTGATTTTGTGATGTTTTTTTATTTTTTTCTTTGTTATTATTTTGTTCATTTGTTTTGTTATTTTCTTCTTTTTTCTTTTCTTCTTCTTGTTTTTTTTGATTTAGTTCGTTTATTTCATTTATTTTTTGATCATTAATAAGTATAGATTTATCAATACTAGTTTCTAATATATCTGCTTTATCTTTTTGTATAGTAAATTTATTTTCTAAACTTTCTATTTGTTCGTAGTACTCATAAAATTCTTGAGTTGATAATATATCGTTGTATTCATTTTCAAATTCACTTTTAAATTCTTTTATTTCTATAATTGTATCTATTAAATCATTTTTAGTCATATTTAAGTTATTTTTTTCATTTAATAAATCCATTTTATAATTATTACTTGGTACTATACTTTTTTTAGTAGTTACTTTTAAATTACTTCTTAGTTTGTTATATGTTTCTTCTATTTTTACTAAATCTTGTGGGTTACCACTTAATTTAATTGCTAGTTTTTTTAATTCTTTATTGTTTTTAATTTCTACGTTTCCTAAGAAATATTTAGTTTCTATTTTTTCTTCAGGTTTTATTAAATTTACTTTATTAGATAATGCTGATATTGATATTTGAAATTTTAATAATTTATCTTTGAATTTTAATAGTTTGTGTTCATTTTCTTTTATTGATTCATTATTATTTGTTTTTTCGTTGCCAATGTTATTCAAACTATTTTTTTTATTTTCTATATCTTTAGATAAATTAGTATAATCTTTATTTATATTTTCTGCAGTATTAGTATAATCAAGATTGTCTTTAAATTCTATATATAATTCGTCTAAGTATTTTTTATTATTTGGTTCTTTTTCTAATAAATCTATATATTCTTTTAAATATTTAGGTTGAGTTTTAGATATACTATATGCAACTTTTATTATGCTTCCATCTTTTATCATACTTATATTATTTAGTATTTTTATAATAGATGTTTTATTTTTATTTAGTCTTTCTGTTAATTTATTTAAATCATTTATATCTTTTATGTTATTAAGTTCTTGAGTAATTCTATGTGTTTCCATATTAAGATTATGTAGTGATTCATAATCTTTTTTTATTTGTTTATTTATGGTTTTAATAAATTCTTGTTTTCCAAGTTTATTTAAATCTTCTTTATCATTACTTTTGTTGTTTTTAATCTTTTTTTGTTCTTCTTTTTTTTCGTTTTTTTGTTCTACAGTTTTTTCATCTTTAGTATTTTCTTTATCTTTTATATTTTTATTTTCAACAGAAGTTTTTTTATTATTTTCTTCTTTTTTTGGTTCTTTTTTATTATCTAATTTATTTTTATCTTCTTTTGATTTATTATTTTCTGTATTATCTTTTTTATTATTTTTATTATTTATACCCGCATTATTTATCTTTGGATTTTTTATATTATTTTGTTTTGTTTTATTAATTTCATCATTTTTTAATTGTTCTTGTTTTTTTTGTTCATTTAATTTTTTTTGTTCTTCATTTTTTTTCTTTTCTTCTGATTCTTTTTTCTTAAGTTCTTCTAATTTTTTTTGTTCTTCTTTTTGCTTTTGTTCTAGTATTAGATTTTCTTTTTGTTTTTTAATATCTTGTTTTTTCTTTTCTTCTAATTTTTTTTCTTGTTGTTTTTTTAACTCTTCTTGTTTTTTTTGTTTTTCTTTCTTTTTCTTTTCTTCTAATTCTTTTTTCATAATTTGTTCTGATATTAGTTTTTCTTGTTGTTTCTTTTTTATATTTTTTAATTCTGTTATATTAGCACCAGTTTTTTTTGTAATTTTTATGTTATTTTGTTCTTTTAAAGTTTCTTTTGTTTTTATTGCAATAGGAGTAGATTTTGTTACTTTTTTTCTGTTAATTATAAGTTCTTCTTCTAAGTGTTTTTTTCTTATAAGGAGTTCTTCTTCTTTCTTTTTCTTTTCTTCTAGTTCTTTTTTCTTTTTTTTAGCTAGTGCTATATAATATAATCTTAAGTATTTAAAGTAGTCGTTTACATCTTTTTTGTTAGTATTCATAATAAATCACCTAGGTTTATTATAGCATAATGGGTTTAATTAAACTATATAATTGTAAAGTATGTAAAGTTTATTTTTAAAATTAATTAAAATAATTTATAATAGTAATATAGAAAGTAGGTTATTATGATAAAGGAAATAGAAGATATGTGTATTGTTAGAAGTAATGCTAATAGTGGACCATCACCTATACCAGAAGATGGAAAATATATTCAAGCAAAAGAAATAAAAGATATTAGTGGGTTAACTCATGGAGTTGGATGGTGTGCTCCACAACAAGGAGCTTGTAAGTTAACACTTAATATTAAAGATGGAATAATAGAAGAAGCCTTAGTTGAAACTATTGGATGTAGTGGTATGACACATAGTGCTGCTATGGCAGGAGAAATATTAGTTGGTAAAACAATATTAGAAGCATTAAATACTGATTTAGTTTGTGATGCTATAAATACTGCTATGAGAGAGTTATTTTTACAGATTGTATATGGTAGAAGTCAATCTGCGTTTTCTAAAGGTGGTTTACAGGTTGGGACTGGTTTAGAAGATTTAGGGGCAACAAAAAGAAGTCAGGTAGGTACTATTTATTCTACTAAAGCTAAAGGACCTAGATATTTAGAACTTACAGAAGGATATGTAGTTGAGTTAGGTTTAAATCAAGATGATGAAATTATTGGTTATAAATATGTTAACTTAGGAAAGATGATGAAATATATTAAAGATGGAATTGATGCTAATATGGCAATAGAAAAGGCAGTAGGCACTTACGGAAGATTTGATGATGCAGTTAAAAAAATTGATCCGAGGGAGGAATAATATGTTTACTAATTATGAGCTTAGAATTGATAATATAAATAAATTATTAAATAAATATGGTATAAAGGATTTAAATGAAGCAAAAAATATTTGTGATACTTATAATTTGGATGTTTATAAAATAGTTAAAGATATTCAACCTATTTGTTTTGAAGATGCACCGTGGGCTTATATTGTTGGTGCTAGTATAGCTTTAAAAGAAAGAAGTAAAAGTGCAAGTGAAGCTGCTATGTACTTAGGTGAAGCGTTAGAGGCTTTCTGTGTAGATGGAAGTGTTGCAGAAAGACGTAAAATAGGTTTAGGACATGGAGCATTAGCTGCTAGACTATTAGATGAAAATACATCGTGTTTTGCGTTTTTAGCAGGTCATGAATCTTTTGCAGCCGCTGAAGGTGCTATTGGAATTGCAAAAAGTGCAAATGTTGTTAGGAAAAAACCATTAAGAGTTATTTTGAATGGATTAGGTAAAGATGCTGCTTTAATAATAAGTAGAATAAATGGTTTTACTTATGTAGAGACTAAATATGATTATGATACTGGTAAATTAAATATTATTAAAGAAACAAAATATGGAAATACTGAAAGAAATAAAATAAAATGTTATGGTGCGTTTGATGTTAGAGAAGGTGTAGCTATCATGCATCATGAAAATGTTGATATTTCTATTACGGGTAATAGTACTAATCCGACTCGTTTTCAACATCCTGTTGCAGGAATATATAAGAAAGAAAGAATAGAAGAAGGAAAACCATATTTTAGTGTCGCAAGTGGTGGCGGAACAGGAAGAACACTACATCCTGATAATATGGCTGCAGGTCCTGCTAGTTACGGGTTAACTGATACGATGGGTAGAATGCATGGAGATGCTCAATTTGCTGGCTCTAGTAGTGTACCAGCACATGTTGAAATGATGGGATTTATTGGTATGGGAAATAATCCAATGGTTGGTGCTACTGTAAGTGTTGCTGTAAATGTATATGAAAAATTATTAAACACAAAATAATGTAAACTGTTGCAATTGCAACAGTTTTTAATATACAATTTATATTATACTAAGTTATACACTAGGAGGTATTATATGAAAGAGTGGAATGATTTTAAAAATGGATTATGGCAAGAAAAAATAGATGTAAATAATTTTATAGAAACTAACTATAAAGAATATAAAGGTGATGAATCTTTTTTAAGTGGTAGTACTGATAAAACAAAAAAGGTTTGGAATAAATGTTTAGATTTATTAAAATTAGAGTTAAAAAATGGAGTATTAGATATTGATGTTGATAATATGTCTGGAATAAATAATTCTAAACCAGGATATATTGATAAGAAAAATGAAGTTATAGTAGGATTACAAACTGATAAGCCATTAAAAAGAATAGTTAATCCATATGGTGGAATTAGAATGGTTTATGATGAATTAAAAGCGTATAATTATAAGCTTAATAAAGATGTTGATAAGTATTTTAATATGTTTAGAAAAACTCATAATCAAGGTGTTTTTGATGCTTATACTAAAGATATACGTGTGGCAAGACATGTTGGGCTTTTAACTGGACTTCCCGATGCATATGGTAGGGGTAGAATTATTGGAGATTTTAGGCGTGTTGCGTTATATGGTATAGATTATTTAAAAGAACAAAAATTAAATGAATGGAATAATAAATATTTAGGCGATATGACTGATGAAGTTATACGTATACGTGAAGAAATTTCTATGCAATATAATGCTTTGGAAGAAATTAAAAAGATGGCTAGTACATATGGAATTGACATAAGTAAGCCAGCTAAAAATTCACGTGAAGCAGTTGAGTGGACTTATCTAGCATATTTAGCTGGTGTAAAAGAAAATAACGGTGCTGCAATGAGTTTAGGTAGAGTTGATGCTTTTTTTGATATATATTTTGAAAGGGACTTAAAAAAAGGTTTAATAACTGAAACTGAAATTCAAGAGTTAATAGATCAATTTGTTATTAAATTAAGATTGGTTAGACATTTAAGAACGCCTGAATATGATGAATTATTTTCTGGAGATCCTACATGGGTTACATGTTCAGTTGGTGGTATGTTAAATGAAAAGGAATCATTAGTAAATAAAACATCGTATAGAATTGTTCATACATTAGAAAATTTAGATACTGCACCAGAACCTAATATGACTATTCTTTGGAGTGAAAATTTACCTGAATCTTTTAAAAAATATTGTGCTAAGGTTAGTATAAATAGTGATGCAATACAGTATGAAAATGATGATTTAATGAGACCTATCTATGGAAATGATTATGCAATTGCTTGTTGTGTTTCTGCTATGAGACTAGGAAAAGATATGCAATTTTTTGGAGCAAGATGTAATTTGGCTAAATCGCTTTTATATGCTATTAATGGCGGTGTAGATGAAGTAAAAGGTGATCAAGTTATAACTGGTATAGAAAAAGATATGGATACTGTACTTGATTATAAGAAAGTAATAAAGAATTATAAATATGTGTTAAGTAAAGTAGCTGGTATTTATTCTAATGCTATGAATATTATTCATTATATGCATGACAAGTATGCTTATGAAGCAGGTTTGATGGCTTTACATGATACAGATGTCCATAGATATATGGCTTATGGTGTTGCAGGACTTTCAGTTGCGGTTGATTCATTATCTGCAATAAAATATGCAAAAGTAAAACCAATAAGAGATGAAAATGGAATTACGGTAGATTTTGAAATTGATGGTGACTATCCAAAATATGGTAATGATAATGATAAGGTAGATGACATTGCTAAAGAATTAACTAGTTATTTCTTTAATGAACTAAAAAAACATAAATGTTATAGAGATGCGGAACCTACTATGTCAGTTTTGACAATAACTTCAAATGTAGTGTATGGTGCAAAAACTGGGGCAACTCCAGATGGTAGAAAAAAAGGTGTTCCTTTTGCTCCAGGTGCAAATCCAATGCATGGTAGAGATGAAATGGGTGCTATTGCGTCTTTAAATTCAGTAGCAAAATTAAATTATCGTGAATGTTGTAAAGATGGTATTTCTAATACATTCTCTATTGTTCCTGATGCTCTAGGTAAAAGTTTAGATGAAAGAGTAGATAATTTGGTTCAATTATTAACTGGCTATTTTAAAAAAGGAGCTCATCACTTAAATGTAAATGTTTTAAATCGTGAAACATTAATTGATGCTATGAATCATCCAGAAAAATATCCTTTACTTACAATTAGAGTATCTGGTTATAGTGTTAGATTTAATAGACTTACTAGAAAACAACAAGAGGAAGTTATTTCTAGAACTTTCCATACTAAATTATGATAAGTGTTCAAAGTATAGAAACTTTTAGTACAGTTGATGGCCCTGGTATTAGAACTGTTATATTTTTAAATGGTTGTAATTTAAGGTGTATTTATTGTCATAACCCGGAAATGTGGAATAAAAGCGAAGGTAATAAAACAACTGATGAATTATTTGATATTATAATAAGAAATAAAGAATATTATGGTGAAAAAGGTGGTGTAACATTTTCTGGCGGTGAGCCACTTTTACAAGCCGAAAATATAATAGATTTATTAAAAAAATTAAAAGAAAATGGTATAAATGTTGCATTAGATACAGCTGGTGTTGGAAATGGTAAGTATGATGAAATATTAAAATATATTGATTTAATTATATTCGATGTTAAACATACTACTAATGATGGCTATAAGTTAATTACACAATCACGTACTAAAGAATCATTAAATTTTTTAAAAGTTGCAAATAATCTTAACAAAAAATTTTGGATTAGACAAGTTATAGTTCCAGGTATTATGGATAATAATAAATATTTATATTCTTTAAAAGAATATTTAAAAAATATTAAAAATATTGAAAGAATAGAGTTTTTACCATATCATAAGTTGGGTAGAGAAAAGTATCTAAGACTTGGTATTCCATATATTTTAGAAAATGTTAATGAAATGGATAAAATAGAATGTGATAATCTTTATAATAAATTTATATCAATTTATAAGAAAGTTTAAAAAAATTAAACTTTTTTTGTATGTTACAATATTCGACAATTTATGTGAAAAATGTATGCTAATATAACAAACTAGAACATTTAAAGTTTAGTGTCTACCTATCTATTTAATAGAAAGGGTTAAGTTATGA
>CAKOJI010000015.1 GCA_934089255.1 uncultured Bacilli bacterium
TTTAAAGAATTTGATAAGAAAAAAGATTTAAATGATATGTTCTTTGAAGGACAATTTTATGATGCTTATTCATTACTATTAGACATATTTAATATGGCAACTAAAAATATCATAATTATAGATAACTACATAGATAAAAAATTTTTAGACTTGTGTTCTAAAATAAAAGTTAATATCATTATTTATACTAAAGAAATTGATAAACAAACTTTTGAAAAATATAACAAACAATATAATAATGTTAAAGTAAAGTTTTCAAATAAATACCACGATAGATTCATAATAATTGATAATAAAATACTTTATCATTGCGGTGCAAGTTTTAAAGATTTAGGTAAAAAATGTTTTTGCACAAGTAAAATAGAGAATGATACTATACTTGAAAGTTTATTAAAAGTAATTAATTCGTAATTATTTTTTACGATATATATTAATATACTAAAATATTTGATAAAATTTAAATATATTAATTTAGTTGCAACATATTAATATGACAATTTGAACGACTAGAGTATATAATCTTATTGCAACGAAGATTATATGCAAGTATGCGAGATATATCCTATAAGGTATATCTCTTTTTGTTTAATAGGAGGAGAAGATAAAAATGAACAATTTAGTAAAAGAAGAAAAAATAGAAAATATGATTTATGAAATAAGAGGAAAGCAAGTTATGCTTGATAGTGATTTAGCGATTCTTTATGGAACTGAAACAAAAAGAATTAATGAAGCTGTTAGAAGAAATAATGATAAATTTCCTGAGAGGTTTTCTTGGATATTGTCTGATAGTGAAAGTAAATTTCTTTTGGTCGCAATTTGCGACCACAAAATTGAAACGCGTGGTGGAAAATATAAAAATCCTCGAGTTTTTACAGAACAAGGTGTTGCAATGCTTGCAACTATACTAAAGTCAAATACTGCTACAAGAGTTAGTATTGCAATAATGGATGCGTTTGTTTTGATGAGAAGATACATCTCATCCAATTATTTAGAACAAAAATATATTAATAATCAAGTTATGAAAAACACAGAAGATATAAAATTACTTCAAGAGTCTTTTAAAGAATTTGATAAGAAAAAAGATTTAAATGATATGTTCTTTGAAGGACAATTTTATGATGCTTATTCATTACTCTTAGATATATTTAATATGGCAACTAAAAATATCATAATTATAGATAACTACATAGATAAAAAATTTTTAGACTTGTGCTCTAAAATAAAAATTAATATCATTATTTATACTAAAGAAATTGATAAAGAAACTTTTGAAAAATATAATAAACAATATAATAATGTTAAAGTAAAGTTTTCAAATAAATACCATGATAGATTTATAATAATTGATAATAAAATAATGTATCATTGTGGTGCAAGTTTTAAAGATTTAGGAAAAAAATGTTTTTGTATAAGTAAAATAGAGAATGATACTATACTTGAGAGTTTATTAAAAGTAATTAATTCATAATTATTTTATATATTATTATTTTTCATTAACATAAATTAATTTTTATCATTTAATAAAGTAGGTGATAAAATAATGAATTTTTTTTATGAATTAAGTCCTTTAGTTCAATCATTAATTGCAGGAACATTTACATTTTTAATAACAATGTTTGGTGCTTCAAGTGTTTTTCTATTTAAAAAAACAAATAAGACAATACTTGATAGTTTTTTAAGTATTAGTGCTGGAGTAATGATATCAGCTAGTTTCTTTTCACTTATAAATCCTTCAATCAATATGTCAGAAAACTTAAATTTAAATCCAGTAATAGTGCTAGTTGTAGGAATATTAGGTGGAACTATATTACTATTTATTGGAGATAAAATATTTAATAAAAAAATAAATAAAAGTAGTGATAAAAAAAGAATCGGTCTTCTAATATTCTCTATTACTCTACATAATATTCCAGAAGGAATGGCAATTGGTGTTGCTTTTGCCTCAGCCGTTTATGGGTTAGATGGAGCCACTATCGGAGCAGCAATTACACTTGCAATAGGCATAGGAATACAAAACTTTCCAGAAGGCAGTGCAATAAGTTTACCACTTTTAAGTAATGGAGTAAGCGCAAAAAAAGCATTTATTATAGGTTCTTTATCTGCAATAGTTGAACCAATATCTGCTCTTATTGGTGCCCTATTAGTTTTAAAAGTAAAAATAATTCTTCCATATCTATTAGCATTTGCAGCTGGAGCGATGTTATATGTTGTAATAGAAGAAATAATCCCAGAAAGTCAAAATACAGAAAAAAAAGATTTAATGGCATTAATAACAATAATAGGTTTTGTATTAATGATGATACTTGATATTGCTTTAGGTTAAATTTTATTATAAAATTATTTTAGGTGAAGTAAAATGATTATAGGAAGTCACGTATCTTTTGACTCAAAAGAACAATTAGTGAAAAGTGTTAAAGAAGCAATAAGTTATGGTGCAAATACTTTTATGTTTTATACAGGAGCGCCACAAAATACTAATAGGTGTGTAATAAACGACAGATTAACTATCGAAGCCTACGAATTAATGAAAAATAATAATATTGATGTAAATAATGTTATATGCCATGCTCCTTATATAATAAATCTAGCAAATGATAATGATCCAAGTAAATATGATTTTAGTATAAATTTTTTAAAAAATGAAGTAAGCAGATTAGAAAGTTTAGGAATAAAATATTTAGTATTACATCCTGGTAGCAGTGTTGGTATTGAAAGAATGAAAGCATTAGATAATATCGGGAATGCTTTAAACTATGTAATAAATGATGAAACAAGTGTTACAATTCTTTTAGAAACAATGGCAGGTAAAGGAACAGAATGTGGTAAAAATATTGAAGAATTAAAATATATTATTGATAAAGTTAATAATAAAAAATGCATTGGAGTATGTTTAGATACGTGTCACTTAAATGATAGTGGCATAGATTTAAATAATATAGATTCTTATTTAAAAGAATTTGATAATTTAATAGGAATAGATAAAATAAAGTGTGTACATATAAATGATAGCAAAAATATTGTTGGCTCACATAAAGATAGACATGAAAATATAGGTTTTGGTACTATAGGATTTGATACTATTTTAAAAGTATTAAATAATGAATTATTATCAAAAGTACCAAAAATATTAGAAACTCCATATGTTGGTGAAAATAAAGAATATCCACCATATAAGTTTGAAATTGAAATGCTTAAAAATAATAAATTTAATCCAAATTTAATTCAAGATATAATAAATTTTTATAAAGGTGCCTAAGCACTTTTTTCTTTACTAAAACATTTTAACATGCTATACTATGATTTCAATTGGGGGATATGTATGAATAATTTATTAGTAATTAATTTAGAAGAAGATTTACTTACAAAAGAATACGAAAAAAAATATGATTTAAAAGGGAAAAAAGACTATTACATATTTGAAATTCAATCTACTAAGTATGAAGATTATAATAAAATAATTAAAGATTATAATTTGATTAGAAAATATTTAAATGAATCCTATATTGAATGTGATTATGATCCAGAAAATTTAAAAGATTATAAATTACTTTTAAGCAAATTTGTTAACAAAGATGATAATTTCTATCAAAATTTTATAAACAATATAGAATACGTAAAAATAATTGGTGATTTTGAGACAGTAAAAACATATTTAGAAAAAAATCCAATACTAAAAACTAAAAAAATTATATTAAGTGATGCATTTGATTTAGAATACGATACTAAATATATAACAAAATTATTTGCTAACTTTAATAATATATACGTTGAAATAATGGGAAATGATTTACCAATAACATTAGAAGAATTAAATAAAACTCAAACTATTATCAAGAACATAGCTGAATATATAAAAAAATATAATTTTAGTCCAATAGAACAATTAATGTATCTATATGATAAAGTTAGAGAAAGAATGTACGTAAGAGAAAATAAAGAAGAGTCATATACTGAGTCAAGAGATCTTACGAAAGTTTTAACAGGTAATAAAATAGTTTGTGCAGGATATGCTAATATAATTGACGCAATAGTAAAAATGCTTAATTTTTCTTCATTTAAAAATTATATAATACATAAAAATAAAGATGTTGGGCATGTTTTAAATGCTATATATGTTAAAGATGATAAATACAGTATTAATGGAATATTTTATTTTGATGCAACTTGGGATTCTAAAAGAGATAATACAAACGATTATTTGTATAGCTACAAATACTTTGCTAAAAATAAAAGTACTATTGAAGGTTATCAAAAGCATTTATTTACTAACGTAGATTTAAACGGATACAGTGATAAAATGGTAGATAATTTTATAGAAAAAGTTAACTCTAAAGGAATAAGAGAAGTTGATAAAAACATAATTAATACAATTAATACGTTATCTAAATTAGTATATGGAGAAACATTAATTAAAGCATTAATGTGTATGCCAGAAAATTTAGTTCCAGATTTTTTAAAATGTGAATTCAACAAAGAAGATATTATAGAAAAAGTAAAATACTTAGATTCTCTATTAAATCAAGAAATAGATTGTGATACAATGTTAAAAATATTATATAATGTTAGAAAAGTAGAATATTATAATGATCCAAATAAATTTGCTTTTGATATTAACCTTATTTTTAATGTGATATATAACTCTAACTGGTTATATAGTGATGCTACAATAAAATTATTTGCATCTATATTTGGAAAAGATTCTGCATTAGAAAACATAAAAAAATATACATTTAAACAATACTATAAAACTGATACTGGATTAAATATGGAAAGAATTAGATTAACTAAAACATTAAGAAATGTTTACGAATCAAAGAAACATAATTAATGTTTTTTTATTTACATTCATTTTTCTAGCTTTCTTGTAAATACTAATGATGAATGATATAATTTTATATGAAAGAGTGATTTTATGTATAGAAAAACATATGTTGAAATTGATTGTAACAGGTTAGAAAATAACATTAAAGAAATAAAAGAAAAATATAATGATTATAAATATTATATTGGTGTAGTAAAAGCTAATTGTTATGGTCATGGTATAGAAAGTATTAAATATTTAATAAAAGGTGGTATTAATTACTTAGCAGTTTCTAGTTTAGAAGAAGCTTTAAATATAAGAAAAATAGATAAAAATATTAGTATATTAATATTAGAACCAATACATAATGAAGATGTATCAATTGCCAGTGATAATAACATAACAATAACTATAGATAATAAAGAATCATTTAAATATTTAATAAATAATAAAATAAAAATAAAATTTCATATAAAAGTAGATACTGGCATGAATAGATTTGGTTTAAAAAACAAAACAGATATAAAATATATATATGATAATAGTAATAAAGATGTATATTTAGAAGGAATATTCACTCAATTAGCAGTAGGTTTTGGTAATGAATTCATAAAATCTAAAGAAAAGTTTTTAGAACTTACTAGTTTAATAGATATAAATAAAATTGAAATAGTACATCTAGAACGTTCATTAACTTTAGAACAACACAATAGATTAGAATTTGGTAATGGTATAAGATTAGGAATTATAATGTATGGTTTTAATAATAAAGGTTATACACCATCTTTAAAAAGACGTATATTTAATAAATTAACGTTTAAGAAAACAAATAATACAAAATCAATATTAAATTTAAATACAGTATTAAAATTTTACAGTGAAATAATAGAAATTAAAGATATTAGTAAAGATGAAATAGTTGGCTATGGAAGTATGTATGATAATAAAGAAAACATTAAAATAGGTATAATTCCATACGGTTTTGCTGATTATTTATTTATTAATAAAAGTTATGTTGTCGTAAATGGTAAAAAATATAATATAGTAGTTAATTATATGGATGCAACAGCAATTATTATTGATGATAACGTAAAATTATATGATAAAGTAGAAATATTTGGAGATAGTATTAGTATAAGAGAGGCAAGTAGGTTAGCTGGAGTTAATGTTTATAAAACACTATGTAGTATAACTAGAAGAGTTCCAAGAATATATAAATATAATGATAAAAAGAAAGAAATTAATTATTAGGTGAGATATGAAAAAATTTAAATGTTTAATTATAGGTAATGATATTAATGCTTATTATTTAGCGAGATGTTACCACGAATTAACTGGTAGAAAAGCAGACTTATTAGCAATAGATATACCAAGACAAAAAAGTTTTGCATTTACCAGATATACAAAAATACTAAATATTAAATATGTAGAAAAATTATGGGATGAAAATATATTTTTAAATGAATTAGATAATTACTATGAACTAAATAAAGAAGAAAAAATACTATTAATTAGTAGTAATGAAACTTATGGAGATTATATTGCTAAAAACCAAAAAAAATTAAAACGAAAATTTTATTTTAATTATCCAAGTGTAGAATTACAAAGTACTTTAGTTAATAAAGAATTATTTTATAAAACTTATAAAAAAAGCGTATTAGATTTACCTAAAACTATATATTATAATTGTAAAACTGATGGTAAAATAACAAAAAAAATAACTTTTCCAGTTATTGTTAAACCTGCTAACGTAATACTCTTTAAACATATTAATTTCGTAGGAAAAAAGAAAATATATAGACTTAATACTATGGAAGAGTTAAATAATGTATTAACTTTCTTTAAAAATGGCGGGTATAGTGATACAGTAATTATTCAAGAATATATTCCAGGTGATGATTCACATTTATTTGATGCAGTAGTTTATGTAGATAAAAATAATGAAGTAAAATTAATCTCTTTTGCCCAAATAGGCTTACAAGAGCACTCATCTAAAATGATAGGTAATGCAGCTGTTCTTATAAACGGATATTCAGAACATCCTGGAGTAACAGAACAAATTAATAAAATTAAAAATTTTATGGAAACAATTAAATATCAAGGATTTGCAGAATTTGATATGAAATATGATGAAAGAGATGGCAAATTCAAAGTAATGGAAATTAATGCTAGACAAGGTAGATCATCTTACTACATTACTCCTTGTGGATTTAATTTAATTGATATATTATCTCGTGATTTAATATTTAAAGAAGATTTAGTATATGAAATAGTAGAAAATCAACAATTAGAAACTTTTGTTTCAAAAGGAATAGTTAAAAAATATATAACAAATGAAACTTATAAAGAAAAGGTTTTAGAATTATGGCCTAAAAGAGTTAATCCATTAAATTATAAAAAAGATAATGGTTTTTTAAGAAAACTATTACTATTAAAAATTAGATGGAATTACTATAAACAATATAAAGAAAATACTTGGGATTGGGATTGATAATATGTGCGGATTTTGTGGATTTAGCGATAAAAAAAGTATAGAAAATAAAAAGAAAATAATAAAAAGTATGTCTGATAGAATAATACATAGAGGACCTGATAGTGATGGTTATTACGTAGATAAATCTGTTGCAATGGGTTTTAGAAGATTATCTATTATAGATTTAAAAGGTGGTAACCAACCAATATACAATGAAGATGAAAGTATTGTAGTAATGTTTAATGGTGAAATTTATAACTTTATGGAGTTAAGAAAAGAATTAATAGACTTAGGACATATTTTTAAAACAAATAGTGATACTGAAGTAATTGTACATGGATATGAAGAATATAAAAAAGATATATTTAATAAATTAAGAGGAATGTTTGCCATTTTTATATATGATAAAAATAATAAAGAAATAATATGTGCAAGAGATTATTTTGGGATAAAACCATTATATTATTATTTTGATAATAACTTATTTATGGTAGGAAGTGAAATAAAATCTTTCTTATCTCATCCTGATTTTAAAAAAGAACTAAATAATAAAGTTTTAGGATTATATTTATCATATGGTACTAATCATTTAGAAGAAACTTTCTTTAAATATACAAAAAAATTAAAACCAGGACATTTTCTAACATTTAAAGATGGAGTAGTTAAAACAAATACATATTTTAAATTAGAATATAAAAAAGAAAAGAATTCTTATAAATATTATGAAAATTTAGTAAAAGAAACTTTAGAAGATTCTATTAAATATCATCAAATAAGTGATGTTGAAGTTGGTTCATACTTAAGTGGTGGAGTAGATTCATCTTACGTTGTAAGCGTTGCAAAACCAAACAAAACTTTTACAGTAGGATTTTCAGGAAAAGGTTTTAGTGAAATAGAATATGCAAAAAGTTTATCAGATCATTTTAATGTTAATCATTATAGTAAAGTAATCTCAGGCGATGAATTTTTTGATATATTACCAACTATTCAATATCATACAGATGAACCAAGTGCAAATGTTAGTACAGTACCATTATATTTTTTAAGTAAACTGGCAAGAAGTCAAGTAAAAGTAGTTTTATCAGGTGAAGGTGCAGATGAGATGTTTGGTGGTTATAACGAATATAATGATTCAATAGGTGAAAAACTATATTTAAGCTTACCACTATTTATTAGAAGTGGCATAGCTCGTATAATTAAACCATTACCATATTTTAAAGGTAAACATACATTAGAAAAATACGGCAAAGATATTAGTAAAAGATACTATAATAAAACGGAAATGTTTTTACCAAATGAAATAAAAGAAGTATTAAAAGAAGAATATATTAGTGATATAACACCATATGATTTATGTAAACCATATCACGATGAAACAAAAAAAGAAAATGATATTTTAAGAAAAATGTATATAGATCTTAATTTTTGGTTACCAAATGATATATTGTTAAAAGCAGATAAAATGTCTATGGCAAATAGTGTTGAATTACGTGTTCCATTCCTAGATAAAAAAGTATGGAATTTATCTAGCAAATTACCAACTAAGTATATGGTACATAAAAATCAAACAAAATATATATTTAGACAAGTGGCAGAACAAGTTATACCTAAAGAATGGGCTAAAAGAAAAAAACTAGGTTTCCCAGTACCATTTGGTAATTGGATTACAGAAGAAAAATATTATAAAAAAGTAAAAACTATGTTCAATAAAGATTTTGTTAGTACATTTTTTAATAAAGACAAGATAAATGAAATGCTAGATAATCACTATAATAATGTATTACGTAACGGAAAAAAAATATATACAATTTATACATTCTTAATATGGTATGAAAGATTCTTTATAACAGAAAAATAATTTAAAATAATATTGACAGTAAATATAATATTACTGTTTTTTCTTTAAAAAAAGATTCTAATCTAGAACCTTTAAATGTAATTTATTTCTAATTTTATTTATTAACTCTTTTCCAAATACATCTTTAATAACACCTAATTTATAAGTTATAAATATATAAATTATAGCACCAATTATAGAATTAATAACAGTAACTATTAATGCATCACGTCTATTATATAAATTAAATGGAAGTGTTTTATTAAGAGCAAATAATATAATAAACATAATTATAACTGCAAATAATATTTTATAAGTCATACGTATTGTTTTACTAAATTTTAAATCTTTACTTTCTTTCTTTAAATAATGAATACTAACTCCAATACTTAAAAAATAACCTATACAAGTAGCAATAATACTACCAATAAAACTTTCTATTCCAATAGCATTACATAAATACATCATAGGAACGTCTAATATACCATTTGTTACAAAACCTAATATAACAGATAAATAAACTGCTTTAAACTTATTCATAGACTGTAACATAGTCGAAGTAGAAATATTTATATTAACTAATAGAGCTGTAAAAATATTTATACTTAATATCAAACTTCCATAAGGATTAGTATTATAAAATATTGTCCAAATAGGTTTTGCTAATATACTTATTCCAACTGTCATAGGAATAGAAGTATAAAGTATTAATTGTAATGCTTTATTTATTTTTAAATTAACATTTTTATAATCTTTGCTTACATAACTTGATACAATATTTGGTATTAAACTCATTGTCATACCAAGTACTATAGAATTAATTATCATAGATATTTTAGGACACCAAGTTGATATACTTGATGTAATAAATTCTACATCATTAGCGCTATATCCTAAATGTTGTATAGTTCTACTGACAAGTATCATATCAGTAGATGAATAAACATTTGTTATTAAATTAATAATAATTATTGGAATAGAGTAACTAGCAATTTTTTTAATTATCTCTTTGTTAGTTATTGCATCTTTTTTATACTCTTTATCTAAATGCAATACATTCTTATTATGTTTTATTTTTATTATTAAATAAATATCGGCAACTAAAGCACCAAAGAAAGCACCGAGTAAAGATACTCCTACAGCAAGTGTTAACGTTCCATTAAATACTTTATATATTAAGTAAGAACCAAGTAACATTATTCCAATTCTAACAACTTGTTCAATTAATTGACTAACACTTGATGGAGTCATTATTTTATGCCCTTGTAAATATCCTTTAGTTACACTTAAGAAAGGTACAACCAATATTGATACGGAAACACACCTTATAACAAAAG
Organism: uncultured Bacilli bacterium; assembly: GCA_934089255.1. GTDB lineage: Bacteria > Bacillota_I > Bacilli_A > RF39 > UBA660 > UMGS1124. The sequence goes on from CAKOJI010000015.1 coordinate 10,449, forward strand.
CAATATCACTTATGGTGTTTCCCCCTGTCATATCACCAATTATTAAATGAGCTATTGGTTTAGCAAATACAAATAATAAAACAAATGATATTATAGATAACGAACTAATTATTTTTTTAGATATTTTATATGTTCTTGTTTTAGCTTCTAAATAACCTAATGTTTCATATTCACTAATTAATTTACTTATGGCATTTGGTATTCCAGCACTAGATATACTTAAAAAAATAAGATATATATTATATGCATAACTATAAAGAGCTGCACCACGAGAACCAACAATAGAGTAAAATGGAACAACATATAGCATACCTAATATTTTAACTAAAAAAATAAATACAGTAGCAATAACAGTTCCCTCTATAAAACTATTTTTTTTCATTTAATCATTCCTTACATAAGAAAATTATATAATATTTATTATTATTTTTTATTATTTATATTTATTTTATACATTAAGTATACAAAATATATTAACCAACTTTAAGAATTATTTGATAAAATATAATTGATTTTTTTTTTAATAATGTATTATAATAAATGTTATTAGAAGGAGAGTAGTTATGGAAAAAGAATTATTAAATAAAATATACAAATTAGGAAAATATATAACAGTAATATTATCATTAATACTAATTGTATTAACAATTGGAGTATCAAAAATGTATTCAAATAGTGATTCAAAAAGTACAAATAACAAAAATGAAGATACAGAATATAATACTAATTATGATGTGTCAATGTTTAAAGAAATAAAAGTAAGTGATATTAAGAGTGAAACAAAAAATAAATTAAGTGTTATTTATGTTGGTAGAGAAACTTGTAGTTGGTGTAGTGCATTCTTACCAAATTTATGGGAAGCTCAAGAAAAATATGGGTATACTACATTATATATTGACATAGCAAAAATAATTGATTTTGAAAATGGTGGAATTCTTGATCAAACTTCATATGATACAATGACAAAATTAACAGGTACTGGTTATGAAGAATATGTTAGTAAAAATTTTGGTTCAACACCAATGATATTAATTATGAAAGATAATAAAATTGTTGGAGCACAAACAGGATATTCTGAATATAGTGACTTTGAAAAAGTGTTAACAGATGCCGGAATAAAATAATGTTAATAAAAAAATCGTACTAAAAATAAACAGATTATAATAAACTGTATAGTACGATTTTTATTATCTGTTAATATAGTAAAAAAAGATAAAAAACTAACAAAAAAAGTATTGAAGTTATTAAATTAAAATGCTATATTTTAAACACTGTATTTAATTTGGGTTACTATTAATTAATATAAGGAGCGTAAAAATGTTAGAAATTAAAAATATAAAAAAAGTATATAAAACAGGTTCTTTTACTCAAACTGCATTAGATAATATATCAATTAAATTTAGAAAAAATGAATTTGTTACGATATTAGGACAATCAGGTAGTGGTAAAACAACTCTTTTAAATATACTAGGTGGTTTAGATAAGTATGACAGTGGAGATTTAATTATTAACGATGTATCTACTAAAAAATTTAAAGATAAAGATTGGGACGCGTATAGAAATAATAGTGTAGGCTTTATATTTCAGAGTTATAATTTAATTAATCATATTTCAGTACTTGATAATGTAGAATTAGCATTAAAATTAAATAATATAAGAAAAAAATATAGAAGAAAGAAAGCAATAAAAGTATTAGAAAGTGTTGGTTTAAAAGAACATATCCATAAACTTCCTAATGAATTATCTGGTGGTCAAATGCAAAGAGTTGCTATTGCAAGAAGTCTAGTAAATGATCCAGATATAATTTTAGCTGACGAACCAACTGGTGCACTAGATTCCAAAACAAGTATTCAAATTATGGAATTAATAAAAAAAATATCAGAAAAAAAATTAGTAATTATGGTAAGTCATAACAAAGAGTTGGCTAACATTTATTCTACAAGAATAATAGAATTAAAAGATGGAAAAATAATAAGTGACAATAATAAATACAAACAAGAAGAAGATGTCTATAATAATTATAAATTAAAAAGAACAAAAATGTCATTTAAAGAGGCTCTTTCGTTATCATTTAATAATATAAAAACAAAAAAAGGAAGAACGCTTTTAACAGCATTTGCATCCAGTATTGGAATAATAGGAATAGCACTAATATTAAGCTTTTCTAATGGCTTTGATAAACAAATAGAAAAATACGAAAAAGGTATTATGTCCGCAATGCCAATTATTATTTCTAATGAAGCTGTTAGTATGGATGAAGAAACAGTAGAAAAAGTAGCTGGCAAAGATAAAATAAAGTATCCAAATTATAATTATGTTATTCCCAAAAAAAATAATGATGAATTAATGAGTAGAAAAAATAATATAACTGATGATTATTTAAATTATTTACTAAAAATGCCAAACAGCTATTCCTATGGAATATCATATATGAGATATACAAATATATCGTTTATAAATAAAAATAATGATAAAGTAAATTTAATAGATAATAATAAATTTAGCATAACTGCTTTACCAACATCATTTACTGATACTTCATTTATAAACGTTTATTATGACTTATTAAAAGGAAGACTACCAGAAAATAAAAATGAAATGATATTATTTGTTGATGCTAATAATAGTGTAGATGAATATTTATTAGAAGCATTAAATTTAGATAAAAGTAAAAATATTAACTTTGATGAAATTCTGAATTCAACTATTCGAGTTATAATGAATGATGATTTATATACTAAATATAATAACATTTATATAAAAACAAATAATCTAGATAAAATGTATGATAAGGCTTACGAACTTAAAATTGTTGGTATATATAGAATGAAAAAAGAATATCCAAGTTATATTACTTCATCATCACTTGCGTATACAGAAGATTTTATGGATTATTATATTGATATAAATAATAACTCTAAAATTGTTAAAGAACAGAAAAAAACAAATAAAAATATATTAACTGGATTAGATTTTGATGATGATATGACTAAAGAAAAGATGCTTAGTTTTCTAGGAAGTAAATCTTTACCACACACAATAATGCTTTATCCTAAAGATTTTAATAGTAAAGATAATTTACTAGATTATTTAGATAAATATAATGATAATAAGGAAGAATCTGATAAAATTATTTATACAGATCAAGCAAAAATGATTTCAAGTATGAGTGGTAAATTAATGAACGCAATTACTTTAGTTTTAATTGCTTTTAGTTCAATCTCACTTATTGTTTCATCTATAATGATTGGTATAATTACTTACATAAGCGTATTAGAAAGAACAAAAGAAATAGGAATACTAAGAGCAATAGGGGCTAGAAAAAAAGATATAACAAGAGTATTTAATGCAGAAACATTTATAATTGGAATAACTAGTGGAACTATAGGAGTATTAATTGCACTTATTTTAACGATACCAACAAATGCTATTATATATTCACTGACAGAATTAGATAATGTTGCGGTTTTAAACCCATATCACGCATTAATATTAATAATTATTAGTCTAACTTTAACAATAATAGGTGGCTTTATACCGGCTAAAATAGCAAGCAAAAAAGACCCAGTAAAAGCACTTAGAAGTGAGTGATTTGCAAAAATAACCATTTTGTGCTATAATTAACTTACTAATGAGGGGGTAATTAGTTAAAAGAGAACCCTTGCGTTCTCTTTTACACTATTTGTCAAACATAATTATATTTTTTTAACATAAAGTCTTATTAGTGATATTATATAGTCTTTAAGGGGGAGATAATATGATAAAAACTATATTAGATAAAATAAAAAAACTATTAAAAAAAATAGAGGTAGGTAAAATTAACTATTTAAATCACAGATGTAAAAAATACATAATTAAATATGTAGAAGAAGATAATTTAATAAAAATAATTAATTCTAATGGTGATTATAAATACGTTGAAAACAATATTGCTAACAAAGTAAAAATTATGGAAATTATTAAAGACCATAAAAAAGAAATAGATAAAAAAATAAAATATTATGATAATACTAAAGAAGATTCTAAATTTATTATAATATCAAGTGCATTTTTCTTAATAGTACTTGGATGTACATTTATATTTAGTTTCTTTGTAGGAAGTTATATATTATTTATATTAACATTCTTATCATTTACAACAACACTAGTTTTATTTACTATGAATACTTATAAAATATTATTATTTAGAGAAGAAGTTAAGAGATTAAAAAATATAAAAAATAATAAAATAGTTTTAGATGATAAAGAACTAAAAAATATTTTTATAGATTGTTTTACTTATTTAAAAAATACATTTTATAGTTTAGTTTTAAAAATAGTTAATTTATTTGATAATATTAAGGTAAAATTTAATTAATTTTATCTTTTTATATGTTATAATCTTTATAGGACGTGATATTATGAAAAAAAGAGTTTTAACTGGATTGCAACCAACTGGTGTAATAACACTAGGAAATTATATAGGTGCAATAAGACAAATGGCAGAAGTAAGTGATAGTACAGATAATTATATTTTCATCGCTGACTTACACGCAATAACAGTTAATCAAGATCCTATTACTTTAAGAAATAATATAAAAAGCTTAGTTGCTCTTTACTTAGCCTGTGGTATAGATCCAGAAAAAAATACTATATACATTCAATCAGATAATCCATATATACCTTGTATAAGTTGGATGTTAGAATGTAATTCATACTACGGTGAATTATCTAGAATGACACAATTCAAAGAAAAATCAAAAAAAAGCGAAAATTTTACTGCAGGACTTTTAACATATCCAGTACTTATGGCTGCTGATATAATTGCAATGGATACTGACTATGTTCCAGTTGGAATAGATCAAAAACAACACGTTGAACTAGCTCGTGATATTGCAATAAGATATAATAAAAAATATGGAGAAACATTTAAAATACCAGAACCATTAATAAGAGAAGAAGGTACTAAAATAATGGATTTACAAAATCCTGATAAAAAAATGAGCAAAAGTAGTGAAAGCGAAAAAGGTGTAATAAGACTTTTAGATGATGTAAAATCAGCTAGAAAAAAAATTATGTCAGCAACTACTGATAGTGAAATGAAAATCATTTTTGATCCAGCTAATAAACCGGGTATATCTAATTTAATAAATATATATTGCTCTTTAACAAACAAAAAGATTAGTGAAGTAGAATTTGAGTTTAAAAATTCAAATTACGGAGAATTTAAAACAAAAGTAGCAGATGAAGTAGTTAACTTGTTAACTAATATACAAATTAAATATAACGAAATATTAAACAGCGAAAAATTAGATAAAATACTTGATGAAGGTGCCAAAAAAAATATAGAAATTACTAAGAAATATTATGAAAAAATGAAAAAAAGTATTGGTTTAGGAAGAAATTAATACTTTTTTCTTGATAATTGTTATTTTATTTGATACAATTATCTTGTTCTTGGCGGGATTGGTGAAGTGGTTAACACGCCGGATTGTGGCTCCGGTATGCGTGGGTTCGATCCCCACATCTCGCCCCACTTAAGAAGATTTACTCGAACTTTTCGAGTTTTTTTTATGATTTAAATTTATAATTCAATTTTTAAAATATCATAAAAAAATTATGTTATAATTTTATTAGTTAGTAGGTGATAATTTGGAAAGAGTGCTACATATTGTAGGAAAATGGGTAGGTGGTGGAGTAGAAGCCACTATAATGAATTATTATAAAAATATTGATAGAAACAAAATACAATTTGATTTTGTAATAGATAAAGACTCAAAATATATTCCATACGAAGAAATAGAAAAACTAGGTGGTAAAGTATTTATAATATCACCGTACCAAAAAATAAATAAATATAGAAAAGAATTAAAACAAATACTAACCAATAATAATTATAAAATTATTCACTCACACATAAATACTTTATCTTTTATACCATTGAAAATAGCAAAAGAATTAAACATACCAGTACGAATAGAACATAGTCATAGTACTACAAATAAAATAGAATTCAAAAAAAATATATTAAAACAAATACTAAAAAATTTTTCTAAAAAATATTCAACTCATTATTTTGCTTGTAGCAATTACGCTGCTAAATTTCTTTTTGGAAACAATATAACAAATAATAATAAATTATATATTATGAAAAATGCTATAGATAAAAATAAGTTTTCATATAATAAAAAAATAAGAAATGAATATAGGAAAAAATTTAATATAGATGATGATACATTAGTCATAGGACATATCGGAAGATTTGTAAAACAAAAAAATCATAAGTTTTTAATAAACATCTTTAATGAAATTGTAATAACAAATAATAACTCACTATTAATATTAACTGGTAGTGGACCACTAGAAGAAAAAATTAAAAAGCAAGTAAATAAATTTTCTTTAGAAAATAAAGTAATATTTTTAGGTCAAAGAAATGATACAAATAACTTATACCAAATGTTCGATTTATTCTTATTACCATCTTTATACGAAGGACTACCAGTTGTTGGAGTAGAAGCCCAAGTAGCATCACTACCTTGTATATTATCAAATGAAATAACAGATGAAATAAAATTAACTAACTTAGTCAAATTCATTTCATTAAATGAAAAACCTTCATTTTGGGCAAAAGAAACTATAAAAAAATACAAAAATACTAAAAGAAAAATACTAAATATTAAAACTTATGATATAGAAAAAGAATCAAAAAAATTAGAAAATAAATATCTTGAAATGGTGAATAATTATGAAAATAACAATAACTAACGCATACACCTACGAAAATAAAGGTGATGCAGCAATATTATTAGGTACTATAGATGTATTAAAAAAAATATATGGTAATAACATAGAAATAAACATTCTAACCTTTACTAAAAATTTAGATAAAGAAAAATATTCGTTTTGTAAAAATATAAAAAACGTTGAAAGCAATATATTAAATCCTAGGCCATATAAACATACTAAACTAGGTAAATTACTTGCAATAACAAAATTATTTAATAGATTAATATATTTACTAATAATGTTTAAATTTAATAAAACCAAAATAATTAATAAAGAACCAAGTTTTAAACTTCTTAATGAAAGTGATATAATTTTAATATGTGGTGGAGGATTCTTAGGAGGCAAAAAGAAACATAGTATTTTACATCTTGTACAAATATATTTTAATACCAAATTTAATAAAAAAGTATATATGATGAGTACATCAATAGAGCCCTTTAAAGATAAAATATTAGAAAAAGCAACCATAAATATATTAAAAAAAGTAGATTACATTTATGCTAGAGAAGAAATAACGTATAATTTATTAAAAAAATACATTACAAATGTTAAACTTGTACCTGATATGGCTTTTATGATGAAGAAAAAATCCTACAATTCTCCTATATTAAATAAATATAAAACTAAATATAATAATATGATAGGAATTACTTTAAGAGATTGGAATTTTCCAGATAGTAAAGATATAAAACAAAGTATGAATAATTATTTACTATGTATGAAAGAAGTAATAGAAAAATTATCAAACAAGAATACTTGTTTTGTATTTATACCACAAGTTATTGTTTCTCATGCAAATGATCTCTCTGTTGCACACAAATTAAAAAATATGTTATCAGAAAAAAAGAAAAATAATTTTTTAATTATAGAAGAGGACTTAACTCCTAATTTGATAAAAGGTTTAATTAATGAAATGGATTACTTTATAGGAACAAGAATGCATTCGAATATTTTTTCATTATCAAACTATATACCTACTATAGCAATAGCATATGAAGAAAAAACTAACGGAATAATGAATTTGCTAAATCAAGAAAAATATATAATAGATATAAATAATATAAAGTCTATTGATGTAATAAAAAAATATAAACAACTTATAAAAAATCAAACACAAATAAAAAAAGAATTAAAAATAAATGTTAAAAAAATAGAAAATGATATAATAAAAAATATGATTGAATTATTTAAGGTAGATGATTAATATGAAAGCAGCATTCTTTTTTGATACAGTTTTATTAAAAGATAAAAACAATTTTTATGCTCAAACTCTAACTTATGATTTTTTTAAAGAAAGATATTTAAAATACTTTAAAAACATAATAGTATCAACAAGAATAAAAAATATTGAAGATGAAACAGGTTATAAAACAGGATATAAAATAACAAATGGAAATAATGTTTCTGTAATACCAATAAATAATTATAAAAATATGTCTGACTATATTTTAAAACGAAAAGAAATAGAAAAAGAAATAACAAACATAATAAAAAATGTAGACAAAGTTATCATAAGAATGCCAAGCATTATAGGAATTATAGCTTTTTATATATGTAAAAAATTAAATAAAGATTATTTAATTGAATTAGTTGCGTGTCCTTTAGATGGATATTTAAATCATAAAAATAAATTAGGTATAATAGTAGCACCTATAATGTATTTTAAAACAAAAAGTGTAGTACATAATGCAAACAAAGTACTTTATGTAACGAAAAAATTTTTAGAAAAAAGATATCCTACAAAAGGTATTAGTTATCAATGTAGTGATGTTTCTTTAAAAAATGATTCTAATATTTTAAAAAATAGATTAAAAAGAATAGATACACAAAAAGGATATACAAATTTAGTAACTATTGGAAACGTAAATATGAAATATAAAGGATATAAATATACTATTAAAGCTTTAAACTATTTAAAAAAATTAGGTAAAAATAACTACAAATTCTATGTTATTGGTAATGGTGATAATAAAACTCTAATGAAATATATAAAAAAATATAATTTAGAAAACGAAGTATATTTTTTAGGCTCTTTAAAACATAATGAAGTATTTAATGAATTAAAAGATAAAGACATATATATTCAATCTAGTTTACAAGAAGGATTGCCAAGAGCAGTGATTGAAGCTATGAGTATGTCTTTACCAGTAATTGCAAGTAACGCAGGTGGAACAGAAGAATTAATTAATAAAGAAACTCTATTTAAAAAACGAAACTATAAAGAATTAGCATTAAAAATTTTAAATATGAATAGTAATAATCAAAAAAAATATGCTAAAATAAATTATGATAAATCAAAAGAGTATAATAATGATACATTAAATAAAAAAAGAGATAAAATATATTCTAATATTTAGCGAGGTAAGTATGAAAAAAATAATAAACATTTTTATATTTATATTTATGTTTTTATTAAATATATTTATAGGTTTTTCAATGAAAGAACCACTTATAATACTTAATATTATTTCATTAATATTTCTTTTAATATACATAATATATTCTTTTATAAAAAAAGAAAAAATTTATATAATAAAAAGAAAAACAGATACTTATGTTATTCTATTTATATTATTACCAATACTTAATCTTATATTACATAAATACGTATCTCTAAATTCAGAATGGACTATTATTTTACAAAATATTTCCTTATTAGCATTATATATATTAATAAATAATAATTGTAATAAATCTAAAATAATAAATATTTTAATATATTCTTCATTACCAGTTATCATAATAGCATTCAGTAGATTAAGTAATAATATTATATGGAATTATCTATTAAGTAAATTTGATATTTTTAGTACTACATACAAAACAAATAGATTAGTATCAAATTTTAATTATCCAAATACACTAGCAATATACTTATCTAGTTTATTATTTCTAATATTAACCCAAATTAAAAATAATAAAAAAAGCATTATATATATAATCTATTCTTTTATTTTACTCTTATTAATTATTTTAACTGAATCTAGAGCATCAATAATATTATTATTTATATTTTATATAATATATTTATATATTAAAAGAAAAGACAAGAACATAAAAACAATAATAAATATTTCTATCATAAATATTATAGGAATACTATTATATTTTATATTAAAACTATTTTTAAAAAACATATATATAATACTTATAATTCTACTAATATTTATAATATTTTTAAATTATATATGTAAAAAATATATATCAAAAATTAATATTAAATATATAATTAATATTTCAATGATTATAATACTATTAAGTACTATTTATATAACTGTTGGATTAAATATATCAAAACCAATTAATATCATAAATACAAAATATTATAGACTAAACATTAAAAACAACAAACTATATAATATTAAAATAGAATTAGATTCTAATAATATAGGTAGAAAAGATAGATTTGGAGTAATGATAAATAGTGTAGATAATTATGGTTTTACAACCACTATATTAAATGAATCTTTTGCAACCAAAGATAAAGTTTTAAATTATAAAGTATATATTGATAAAGATACAAGTTACATAAACTTAGTCTTTAATAATAACTATAAAAACAACTTAACTATAAAAAAAATATATATAAATAACAAAGAATATATATTAAATTATAAATTATTACCAACTAATATAGTAAATAAAATAAATAATACTTTATATAATGACAAAAGTATGTCTGAAAGAATTACAATGTATAAAGATAGTCTAAAAATATTTAAAAAAAGTATTATATTTGGAAACGGCTATGATAGTTGGAGATATATGTATAATATTTATAAAAGCTACAATTATACAGTAAACGTTATGCATAGTAGTATATTTGATATATTAATAAATTATGGACTCTTAGGAATAAGTATATTATCTTTATTAATCTATAAAACAATAAAATCCATAAACAATAAAAATATAGACATAAATATATTATTTAGTTTATTAATTCTATTTACACATAGTATAATAGATTTTGATATGTCATTTATGTTAATTAAATACTATTCATTTATTTTATTAATATTATTACTAAACGATATTAAAGAAAAAAAATATGAAAATAAATATATAAATTATATTGCATTTTTAATAACTATAACTTTTATAATATTTAATATTAATTATTTATATGTAAATAAATATGTAGATAAAGTAAATGAAATGAATTATGAAAAAAAATATAAAGAGTATATTAAATTATCAAAAATATGTCCATTTAACTTAAAAAATAATTATTACAAATTATTTTATGAAAGTAACACAGTACTAAATGATTTAACTATAATTAATATAGAGGAAAAAGACTTAGTAAAAGATTTAAATAATTTTATAAAAAATGAACCATATTTTGAAAAAAATGATGTATTAAGAATATATGCTAATTTAATAAACGTAGATTTAGAAAAAGGAAACATTAATAAAACTAACATAACTAACTTTAGAAAAAAATTAAATTATAATGACTATAAATATGATTTAGATGGAATATTAGATAAAACAAATATACTAATAAACTTATATGATAATTATAATAAATACTATATAAAAACAAAAGATACATTTATAAAAGAAGAAATGAAATACTTACATAATTATATCAATAAAAATTATACTACTTTTACTAAAAACTTAAATTCGTATCAAGAAAGTGGAATAAATGAATTAGACTATAAAGAGTTTTTAAATAATTATAAAGAAAAAATTAGTGAATTTAACAATATTTATAGAATATAATTAATTCTTTTGCTATAATAAAATTAATTTTGGAGGGCTAACATATGAATGCAATATATTTAAAAGAATTTATAAATTACTTATTTAAAAGACTATATTTAATTATATTATTTTTCGTTATATTTACTAGTTTAGGTATAATTTATGTAAAAAATAATAACAAAGTAATTTATAAAACAGAATCAAGTATATCAGTATTTTCTTTAAGAAATAATTCCAGAGATTTATATGTTGATAATTTAGTTGTATTAAGTTACGCTAATATGATAACAAACGATGAAGTAATTGATAACGTAATAAAAAATTTAAATTTAAATATAACAAATAATGATTTAAAAAATATGATTGTTGTAAATCAAATACCAAATTCTGGAATAATTAATATTATTGTAAAAAGTACAAATAAAGACAACTTAATTAAAATATCAAACGAAGTATTAAATGAATTTGATAATTATATAAAAAGAAATTTTAATAGTGATATAGTTTTAACGAATATTTTAACTATTCCTAACAACATAAGTAGTTCAAATACTTTATCTACTAAAAAATATATTATAATGTTTAGTTTAATAGGAATTATTTTAGGTTTTGGAATAATACTAATTAAATATTATTTTGATGACAAAATTAAATCAATAGAATATATAAATAAAAAATATAACATAAATTCATTAATTTTAAAACAAGAAAAAGATTATGATATACTAATAAATAATTTAAAAAATGAAAAAATAAAAAGTATTTTAATAACTAGCTCACAGAATAAAGAAAACAAAAATCTATTCATAACAAACTTATTAAACACAAACATAAAAACAAATATTTTGTTTATTAATATAGATAACGAGAATAATATTATAGAAGAAAAATTCAATATAAAAGATAATAGTTTAAAAGATTTAATTTTAAAATATAATAAGAAAAAAATACAAAACAAAGATAATATATATTTTGTAAATAATAAAGAATTTAATATTGACTATACAAAATTTAATGACTTATTAAGCATTTTAGAAAATGAATTTGATTTAATAATAATTAATGGATATACTCTAGAAAAACACAATGATTCTACTATTTTATCTAAGTTATGTAATAAAACAATATTACTATGTGAGTTAAACAAAGTTAATGAATGTCTACTTGATAAAAGTTTTAATTTATTAAATAAAAAAGATGTAGTAGTAATAAGTGAATAAATTATGAAAAAAATAAAATTATGTTTAATAGTAAGTGAACTTAAAAGTGGAGGAGTAGAATCATTTATAATTAATTACTTTAAAAAAATAGATAAAAGTAAATATAGATTATTTATTATGACACATAATAAACCAAATAAAAAAATATCAAAAACATTCACAGAATTAGGTTTTAAAATATTATATGTACCACCTAAAAAGAAAAATATTATTAAAAGTTTATACTGTATCAATAAATATATGAAAAAATATAAATTTGATATAGTGCACTCTAATTTATTTAAAACAAACTTTATATATCTTATGATAGCCAAAAAAAATAACGTTAAATTACGTATTGCTCATTCTCATAATTCTGAATATAAATTTAAAGTATTAAATAATTTATTATACTTTTTTATACATAAATTAAATTTAAAATATGCTAATTATTATATAGGTTGTTCTAATAAAGCATTATTATATGGCTTTGGAAATAAAGTATTTTATACAAATAGATATAAAGTATTGTATAACGCTATAAATGTTAATGAATATAAATTCAATAAATCAAAGAGAGAAAAGATAAGAAAAGATCTTAATATAAAAGACAATGAAATATTATTATGTAATATTGGAAGATTTACAAAACAAAAAAATCATATATTTTTAATAAATATGTTTAATAAATTAAATAAAATTAATAAAAACTATAAATTACTACTAATTGGTGATGGCATTTTAAAAGATAATATACGTTTATTAATTAATGAATATAATTTAGAAAAAAATATAATTATTCTAGACTCTTTTAGTGATGTTAAAGATTATTATAGTGCAATGGATATATTTTTACTTCCATCTTTATACGAAGGTATGCCTTTAGTAATAGTAGAAAGTTTATCAAACGGACTTAAAGTAATTAGTTCAAAATGTTTTAATAAAAAAGAAATAAACGAATCTATAATAGATATTAATTTAGACGAAGAACTATGGGTAGAAAGCATATTTAATATAAATAAAGAATATAAAAGAATCAATAAAATAAAAAATACTAAATACGATATTGATATAGCATATAAAGATTTAGAAAAAATATATGGGGAGTTAAAAAATGAAAAGAGTAGAGAAATTAACAAATAGCAAATACTTTTTAATATTTATATTTTTTATACTAATAAAACCAGGTATATTTTCTGAGTACACTAATTTTATAAAAATAGGTAATATAATTGATATATTTAAAATTATAATTGTTTGTTATGTAATAAGTATGTTTTTTATAAATAAACTAGAATTAAATAAAACATACACTTTACTAATATATTACTTAATATTATTTATTCCTACAATATTATATAATGGAGACATAATTAATCTCTTAATAAATTCTATTAATTTATTAACTTGGATAATATTATTTAATTATAATATAAAATATAATAAAAATAATTTTCTAGATGCATTAGAAATAATATTTTATATATTAATTGTTATTAATTCTATTACAATATTTTTATATCCAGGAGGTATGTATAAAAACAGTAGTGGATTTTTAGCAAATTATTTCTTAGGATATGATAATAACTTTATATTATTTATTCTACCTAGTATAAGTATATCATACTTAAATTCTTATAGAAAATATAATAAACTATCTAAAAGAACAATTATATTATATATAATATCTTTATTATCACTTATTAAATCTTGGACAGTAACTTCATTAATAGTTTTTATACTATTTACCATTATATATATATTATTTTTATTAAAAGATAAATATAGTAAACTAATAAAAAATATATTATTTTGTATTTTATTAATAATAGGATTTATTATACTTATAAAGTATACAAATATTTATGAATATATTACAGTTAATATATTAAAAAAAGATACAACATTATCTAGTAGAACTATAATATGGAAAATTTATATAGAGTACATAAATAAACAACCTATATTAGGTTATGGTGTAGAATATATAAATGAATTAATATTAAAAACAAGATATTTTCACGCACATAATTTATACTTAAATTTACTTTATCAAGGAGGCATAATAGAATTAATTAATTTTATATATATTATAGTTTTATTCTATCCAAAAAATAGTGATAAATATTCTAATTTTATGAAAAGTATTATAATAAGTTTTCTAATAGGATTTATATTCAAAGCAGATACTATAATATATATGTTTTTTATAACACTATTGTTATGCTATTATTTAAAAGATTTTTTTATAAAAGATAAACTTTAATAGTTTTTCTTTTTTTTGACATAGTTTTTAATATTGACACTTTATAATTAAACTAGAACTCTAGGTTCATGGTGTAAAAAACTAAAATATATTAAAATAAATTCATAAAGATAGTAAATGGAGAATTAGTTATGAAGAATAAAAAAGGTTTTACATTAATTGAGATTATTATTTGTATTAGTTTGATTGTTATAATAGGAGCAGGAAGCTTTATAAGTATAAGATTAATGAATAAAAAACTATTAATAGATAAATTAAATCAAATTACAGATAAAGCAACATTAGCAGCTCAAACATATATAGAAACAAATAAGAACGCATCAACCCAACTTTATAATAATAAAAACGGAGTAAGTTTACCACTTCAATTATTAGTTAACGAAGGACTACTAGATTTAAAAGGAACGAATCTTACAGAAAGTGATATCAGAAATCAATATGTAATAACGTTTTTAGGAAGTACTGGAAGTAGTGATAATTGCGAACAGATTACATCAGCAACTAGTTGGAGCAATAACCAACCAGTATATCTATGTTTGAATTCATCTGAAAATTCTAATAAAGAAACTACTTTGTTTAATGAAAATAGTAACAAACTTAAATCAATATTAAATGATATCTATTATTTTAAAGGACAGAATCCAGATAACTATATTGAATTTGATGGTAACATGTTTACATGTAATTTTACAGCTAATCATATTAGAATAATATCAATTAACAAAGATGACAGTTTAACTATTACATTTGGAACAACAATGCGTAATAGAAAGAGTGCAACAGCCTCAGAAAATATTTGCAATACAAAAGATAATTCTATCACCTCAAATGTCGTTGAAAGGGAAGATATTTTAAATACAGGAGGTATTGAGTGGCAATTCTATATTTCTGATGGTTACAAAATACCATATACTAATTGGCTAGGACGATTATCAACTGAAGGTGACACAAGAGGACGTCAACATGAAGTAATTAAGTATTGCGCTCCTTCTGATGATGACGAATATTGTTGGAGTACACCATATTATTATACAAAAATGACTTTACCAAATACTTGTAAGCTTGATTCTGGAACTGGTACAGAAGACAATAAATATATTTTAAAGTGTTAGACAAATATACAACAAACTATTTAAAACATCAATATTGTAATTGAACTAGAACTCTAGGTTCGTTGTAATAAGAAAATAAATACTGTAAAATAAAAAAGAATGATATAGGAGAGTGGTTTAAATATGAAAAATATGAACAGAAAACAAAAAATAATAGTAAGTATCACGGGGATATTTTTAGTACTATTAATATTAGTTGGATTAACTTATGCATACTTTTTAACTAGAATACAAGGAAATACTAATACTAAATCTATATCTGTTACAACAGCAGATTTAAAACTAACTTATGGAGATGGAAATGGTATTATAGCACCTACTGATAAATTATTGCCAGGGACAACTTTGCAATCTAAAACGTTCACTGTAACAAATGAAGGTGATTCTAAAACTGAATACGGTGTAATATTTGATAAAGTATTTAATGAATTATCTAGACAACAAGATTTAGTATACACATTAAATTGTACAAGTACTATAGGAAATTGTAATGGAGTAACTAATGAGACAATTTTTCCGAACGGTGGAGGAACTAAAGATAATGGAACTGGTTATGGTATAGCAGTAACTAATAGTATTGAAAAAAATGCAGTTCACACATACACATTAGTGGTAAAATATCTAGATCCTAATGTAGATCAAAGTGAAGATATGGGAAAAACTATTCAAGCAAGAGTTAATATTGCAGATTTGAAAAGTTTAAATCCATATTCTAGCGATACAACAAATACTATTGCAAAAGCAGTAGTAAATAATGCAATAGCAGTTACTTCAGCACAAAAAGCTAAAGGATATGCAGAATTCTTGGCTACACCAAAGACAACACCTGCAAAAGTTGCGACTTCTGAAAATGAAAGTTCTTTATCAATGACAACAGACGACGACGGAATTACGTACTACTATAGAGGAAATGTTACAAACAATTATGTGAATTTTTCAGGAATGTGCTGGAGAGTTGTAAGAATAGCCGGCGATGGTAGTATTAAACTTATACTTGAGGATAAAAGCACATCATGTGATCATTCATCTTTTACTGGAAATTGGATAACATCACAAGATTTAACAACCTGGTACAATTCAAAAATAAAATCCAATGAATCAAAATTAAAAAGTGAAAGCATTTGTTTAGGTGACCTAGAAACAAAATATAATTTATCAAGTTTAGAATATTGGGATGGTGCATATACTGGTGGTACATATGGAAGTAACCATGTAAACAAAACTGGACAATTATATATGTATGATACATTCAATAGGTTAAACCATGGTAGTACGAGTTTAAGATGTAACGGTAGTAAAGCAGCAGCATCTTATATATATGAAATAACAGCAGATGAAGTAGCTTATGCAGGTTGTATAAGTGAAGGACAATATGCAAAAACTTACCTTGTAAATGATTTTACAAAAAATGATTGGACTCGTACTTTTAGGACAATCTCAGTGGCCAAAAATTTAGATGGTTTTGATTATTATTATAGAGTAACTAGTACAGGAAGATTATATAGCATAAAAGATTTTGATTTTGGAGAAGACAGATATGCATCAAGCAACAGTAATAATAGACCAATGATAACTCTAAAAAAAGGAACAGTGTTAAGTAGCGGAGACGGCTCTAAAACAACTCCTTATGTAGTTAGTTAGTGTTAATTAAAGAAATCTTTCCAAGGATTTCTTTTTTTTAAATATTTTTTTACATTTTTAATAGTTACTGTATTAGGCTTAACATAATTTATATCTTCCCATTCAATTGGAAAAGAAATACTAGCTTTACTATTTAATCTTAAAGAGTAGGGTGCAACACTAGTTGCACTTAATTTATTTCTATAATAATCTATAAAAATCTTTCTTTTCCTTTTATTCATTCTTATATTGGTAGTATATAATTTAGGATTTTTACTTACTAATAACTTTGTAATATTCAAAGCTATTTCTTCACATTTTTTATAAGACGTTAATTTAATAGGAACAAATATATGATATCCTTTACCTCCGCTAGTTTTTAAAAAAGATTTTAAATTTAAACTATCTAATATTTCTTTTAATTCTAGAGCACAATGTCTAACATACTTTATTTCTAACTTAGGATCAGGATCTAAATCAAATATTATAATATCAGGTTTCTTAATACTTTTTATAGTACTATTCCATATATGAAATTCATAACTGTTCATTTGTACTTCTTTAAGTAAACCATCTTTATTTTTTATATAATAATAATCTTTATTATCAATTATTTTTTTGCCAATATCTTTTGTATTAGTATTTAAATGTTTCATAAAAAACTTTTCTTCATTTATACCATTAGGACATCTTACTGTACTAATTAATCTATTATAGAAAAAAGGTAACATCATATCACTTACTAAATTATAATAATTAATTATATCTTTTTTTGTAATATTTATTTTAGGATATATTATTTTATCAGGATTAGTAACCTTAATATTAATATCATCTTCTATTTCTTTCATAGTTCTTCCAGTTTTAATACTAGTTTTAAATTTATTAATATTATATAGATTAATATATTTATCTTTTTCTTTTATTAATAACCAGTTATTTTCTTTAAAATATATTAAAGCCCAATTACCTTTTAGTCTTTTTCCATAAAGTGTAAACTTAATATATTTATTAATTTTTATTTCATTAATTTTATAGCAACCTTTATCCCATAACATAACAGTACCAGCACCATATTCACCTTTTTTAATAATTCCTTCAAAGTTTCCATAACTAATAGGGTGATCTTCTACTTTAACTGCAAGTCTTTTATCTTTTATATCGTATGATGGACCAAGAGGTACAGCCCAACTTAAATAAACACCCTTATATTCTAACCTTAAATCATAATGATCTTTAGTTGCAATATGGTGTTGCACAACGAACTTTAATCTTTTGTTACTCTTTATTTTTTTACCAATAGGTTCATTAGTTTTATTAAAATCACGTTTATTATTGTATTCTTTTAAACTAGTCATTATATCACCATTATTATTCTGATATTAAATAGTCATTTTATTCAGTCTATATACAATAGATTTTATAAATAATAAAATGTTACATAGAACACAAAATTTAAATTTCTATACAACATTATAAAAAAACTACAACTCACTGTAGTCATTCACTTTATTTAAATTATTTTTATATTCATTAATTATTAAATGCGATGTAGTAAGTAGCATACTTGAGATACTTACTGCATTTTTTAAAGTGTTTATTACAACATTTGTTGGATCTATTATACTAGTAGAATTAATATTCTCATAATCTATTTTATTTATATTATATAACTTTTCAAAGTTGTATTTTTTTATATTTTCATAAATTGCATCGTCATTCAAGCCTGAATTAATTAATATTTGTTTAAATGGTAAATAAAGTACATTATAAAATAATTTATCTATATCGTTTTCTATAGTTATTTCATTTCTTAATTTTAAAAGTGATATACCAGCACCAGGTAGTATTCCATTAGTAGATACATATATTGCATGAACTGCATCAATATATCTCATTTTTAATTCTCTTCTTTCAGTAGTAGTATTTGCACCTACTAATATATTAGCAACTGTAGTAGATAACATAGAAATACGTAAATCATTAAAATTTTTGTCTATATCATTTATAATATTCTTTTGCTTTATATCTTCTACTAATTTCTTAATATTATCATCATAGTCAAAAGATAAAACTACTTCATCTTTATTTATAACAATATTATTTAAAGAACCCAAATCATTTAATGTTATATAATCATTATTTACTATATTTGCTTTTGAAATAACGCTTATATCTTTTAATATTTCATGTGCTTTATAACCATAAGATGGAGTTTTTAAAAGAGATATCTTAATTTCATTAGATAAATAAAGAGATACTAGATCATTA
Source organism: uncultured Bacilli bacterium (assembly GCA_934089255.1). GTDB lineage: Bacteria > Bacillota_I > Bacilli_A > RF39 > UBA660 > UMGS1124. The sequence continues at coordinate 30,395 of CAKOJI010000015.1, forward strand.
ACAACGTTTTCATCATAATCATCACTTATTACAATTAAACTATTATTATTTTTTATAACTTCGTTTAAGACATTTGCAATACTTTCTATACTATCTAATTTGTTATTAATAATTAAAATATTTGGTTTGTTATACTCTATACTTTCTTGCTCGTTTAAAAAATAATTAGATGCTAAAACTGTTTCAAATCTATATCCATTTAAGAATTCAACACTGGATTTATTACTATCCACTTCTTTAATATTAATTGCATTAATATTTTTAGTTTTTATAAAAGCCTTAGTTATATTTTTAGCAATAACAGAATCATTACTACTAGTTAAAGCAACATTATATAAATCTTTATCACTCGGAATACGTGAATAATTATTCAATTTATTAATTAATTTATCTAAACACTTATTTAATTCTTTTTTTAATATTATAGGATTAAAACCATTTTTAATTAATTTTAAGCCCTCATTAAATAACCCTTCTAGTATTACTAGAGTAGTAGTGGTACCATCACCAACTAGATCGTTAGTTTTAATACTTGCTTCTTTAGCTAATGTTAATATAGTATTAACTACTTCATCTTCACTTTCTATATTTTCTGCAATTGTAACTCCGTCATTAGTAATAAAAGGACTAAAACTAGAATGATCTATTATTACATTATTTCCCTTAGGACCAAGTGTAATCTTTACTGCACCACATAAAGTATTTATAGCTTCACTCATTTTATCATATAACTCATTACCATTTACTATTTTTTTCATATCTCATCACTCATTTCTATTATATATTTCCAATATTTTTTAGGCATAAAATTCATTCTACATCTATCATTTTTTCTTTCTTT
>CAKOJI010000016.1 GCA_934089255.1 uncultured Bacilli bacterium
TCACTCATATTGATTTTCTTCTTAATTATTTTAATCATATCACATCACACCTTTCTTTGCAATAACGCACAAAAAAAATCAACTATTTCTAGTTGACTTAATCATTAACGTCACATTGGTGCGACGATTTTATCTTATGGAGCAAGTGAGCGGAATCGAACCGCCGTCTCAGCCTTGGCAAGGCCGCATACTAACCGCTGTACTACACCTGCGTTCGTTAATAATATATCAAATATAAATTCTTTTTGCAAGAGTTATTGACTTGTTTTTATTAAAATAATATAATTTGGTTAATGGAGATGAAGTAATGTTAGAAAGTATAATAAGCAGTATAGGTGAAAGTTATCAAACTAGTAAACATATTTATAATATAATAGGTAGTGTTATTACATTTATGTTTTTATATAAAGCATTTTATTATGCAATAGGTTTTTTATTTACTAGAAAATTTAAACCAGCAAAAAATAATCATAAATATGGAATATTGATTGCTGCAAGAAATGAAGAAGCGGTTATTGGTAATTTACTTGATAGTATAAATAAACAAGATTATCCTAGAGAATTAATAGATATATTTGTAGTTGCTGATAATTGTACAGATAGTACAGCAAAAGTTGCTAGAAAAAATGGCGCTAAAGTGTATGAAAGATTTGATGAAGAGCATAAAACAAAAGGTTTTGCATTACAATTTCTTTTTGAAAATATTAAACGTGATTATGGTATAGAAAATTATGAAGGATACTTTATTTTTGATGCAGATAATTTATTAAATAGAAATTATATTAATAAAATGAATGATGCGTTTGATAGCGGAGAAAAAATAATTACATCGTATAGAAATACTAAAAATTTTGATGAAAACTGGATAGCTAGTACGTATGCGTTACATTGGTTACGTAGTATAAGAAGTAATCATAGAGCACGTAGTGTTTTACATTTAGCAACTAATATACAAGGAACTGGTTTCTTATTTGCTAATGAAATAGTTAGAAATGGTTGGAAATATACAGGTCTTACAGAAGATAGAGCGTTAACTGCTGATGCAGTTAGTCGTGGATATGAAATAACATATCAAGATGAAGCAGAATTTTTTGATGAACAACCAATTAGTTTAAAAGTTGCTTTAAGACAGAGATTACGTTGGAGTAAAGGACATTTAATGGCGTTTGTTGAATCTGGTCCACAACTTTTTGTTAATATATTTTTTGGTAAATTATTTATAAAAGATAATTGGGGTAAAGAAGAGAAAGAACGTAATTTCTTTGGTAAAATCGTAGAATCGATTAGACATAGATTTGCTTCTTATGATACTTTATTACAGTTAACTCCTATTGTTGTTATTAATTTAGTTAGATGGTTAATAGTTAGTGTATTTATATATGCTTGTTATAGTTATACTTATGGTATAAAAGAATTATATGTATTTGGAGGAAGTACTGTAGTTGCTAAATTATTATCATTTATATTTAATAAACCTTATATAAATATGAAGCCTGGTATAAATGCTTTCTTCGTATCAATGTTTATTGCAATATGGTTACGTATATTATATAGATTAGGAATATATTTTACTAATATGTGGAATGCTGTTTATGTTTTTATAACAGAAAGAAAAAGAATAAAAAAGATACCATTTATGAAAAAAGTACTATATACTTTTACTTGGCCAACATTTGATGTAATTGGTAGATATACAACTTATTTAGCGTTATTTGTTAAAGTTACTTGGAAACCAATACCTCATGTAAGTAAAGTTACTATAGATGAAGTAGATACTTCGGATGGGGTGAAGTAATGAAAGAATATATAGATCAAATATTTTATGAAGGTTTAGGATATAGTTTATATGTTCCTATAGAAAATAGAATAAAAAAAATAAATAATAAAAAGTTAAATAAAATTTTAATAAACACTTATAAAGTAATATATTTTGTGTTTAGTATTGTTTTAACTTTAATAATTTTATATGTTAAATTATAGTAAAGTTTAGTTTTAGATAATTGTACTAAACTTTTTTTATTTTATATAATATGATATAATTTGTTGTGCGAGGGATATGTTATGGAAAAGAAGAAAATTAATAAAAAAAATATTAAATACTATTTTAAGAAATGTAAAGATAGTACTATTAATTATTTTAAACATAATAGATTGTTCATTTTATATTTGTTTTTATGTTTATTTAATTCGTTTTTTGTAAGATATTTAACTGTTGGTAATTGGTATAATTATAAAACATTTTTTATTGACTTAGCAGTTGCTGGTTTTTTTGGTAGTTTTACTTATTTTATTAAGCCTAATAAACAATATTATTATTTATTGACTTTATCTATTATTAATACGCTTATATGTACTATAAATGCTATATATTATACTTGGTATTCTTCTTTTGCTTCATTTAGTTTATTATCTGCTTTAGGACAAGTAGGTGAAGTAGGTGATGCTGTTTTAGCTAAATTAAAAGTTATACATTTTATATATTTGTTGCCATTAATTATGTTTATATATGTTAATTCTAGATTAAGTAAAAAAGATTATTTTGGTTTTATTAGAAAAATAGAAAATGGTAAAAAGATGTTTATTTTTACAATTATATTCTTTGTTATGTTATTAGGAATAAATTTATCTATGGTAAGTAAGACTAGTTATGGTAGTTTAGTTAAGCAATGGAACAGAGAATCTATAGTAAAGAGTTTTGGTATTATTATATATCAAGGAAATGATTTAATACAAACTTCTTATAGTAAAATGAATAGTTTGTTTGGTTATGATGAAGCTAGTCGTAAGTTTGTAACATATTATAATGAACGTGATAGAAAAAAGAGTGATAATAAATATACTAATATGTTTGAAGGAAAAAATGTTATTATGATGCATATGGAAAGTATGATGACGTTTTTTGTTGATTTAAAAATTAATGGTGTTGAAATTACTCCTAATTTAAATAAACTTACTAGAGAAGGGTTATATTTTAGCAATTTTTATCCTGAAATAAGTGTTGGTACTAGTAGTGATACTGAGTTTACTGTTAATACAAGTTTACTTCCAGTATCTAGTGGTACGGTTTTTGTTAGTTATTATAATAGAGAATATGTTAGTTTAGAAAAGTTATTAAGTGATAAAGGTTATTATACGTTTAGTATGCATGGTAATAAAGCAAGTATGTGGAATAGAGATAAAATGCATCCTAGTTTAGGTTATCAAAAAATGTATTTTGAAGATACATATAATATAGATGAAGTAGTTGGGTTAGGTTTATCTGATGTATCGTTTTATAATCAAATTACTCCTATTTTAAGTGATATAGAAAAAAATAATGCTAATTATATGGGTACAATAATTACATTATCTAATCATACTCCTTTTAATGATTTAGAAAAGTATCCTGAATTAGATTTAACATATAAGACTAATAAGGTAAATCCTGAAACAGGTATTGAAGAAGAAGTAACTTATGATTATTTAAATGGTACTAAGTTAGGTAACTATATTAGAAGTGCACATTATGCTGATATGGCATTAGGACAATTTATTGATAAATTATATAGTGAAGATATAATGAATAATACTGTCTTTGTAATGTATGGTGATCATGATGCAAAATTAAATAGAAGAGAATTTAATTATTATTATAATTATAATTTTGATACTGGAGAAGTTAAACAAGAAGATGATCCTACTTACATAGATTATGATTATTATGCTAATGAATTAAATAGAAAAACTCCACTTATTATATGGAGTAAGAAAAAGAAACTTAAAACTGAAGTAAAATATTATATGGGTATGATAGATGTTTTACCTACTATAGCTAATATGCTTGGTATAGAAAATAAATATGCTTTAGGTAATGATATATTTGAGATTAAATGGGATAATATAATACCATTTCCAAATGGAAATTTCTTAACTAAAAAAGCGTATTACAATGCTAGTAAAGAAGAATATAAACCTTTATCTAATGAACCGATAGAAGAAGAATATATTTCTGATTGTAAACAATACACAGAAAATATTATTGAAATATCTAATGATATTATTGTATATGATTTAATTAAAAATGAAAAAGATAGAGTTGATTAAATGAAAAAGAAGAAAGTTTTAATTACTATTTTAATTGTTTTATTTATATATTTTGTTGGTGGTATAGTATATGGATTTATAAAGCCTAAGGTTAGTAAAAAAGGTAAGGTTTTAAATAATGTACAAATTAAAGGATTTAATTACTTACTTAGTGAAGATGATCCTAAAATATATAAAGATGAATTTAATATATTAAAAAAGAATTTAGAGAGTAGTAATATAAATTATTTGGAATATGCTCATAGTATTAGTAAAATGTTTTTAATAGATTTATATAATTTAAGTGGTAAGAAAAATATGTATGATGTTGGTGGGGTAGAGTTTGTTTATCCAGATAATGTTGATAATTATAAATTAAATGTGACTAATACGCTTTATAAGTATATGATTGATAATAGTGATGGTAAAAGAGAACAAGTTTTACCTACTGTTAGTGGTGTTAATGTAACTAGTGATGAAGAAACTACTTTTAAAATAAAAGATGAAGAATATGATGGTTATAAATTAAATTTAGAAATTAGTTATGTGGAAGATCTAGGATATGATAAGGTTGTTGAATTGATTCTTGTAAGAAAAGATAAGTATTTATACGTTGTAGAAAAAAATTAGGGGGAATATTTTATGACAGATATAGAAATAACTAAACAGTTTAAAATGAAAAAAATTAGTGATTTATGTTTAGAACTTGGTATAAGTGATTATGATTTATACGGGAATTATAAGGCTAAAATTAATTCTGTTGATTCTAGTAAGAATGGTAAAGTTATTTTAGTTACTGCTATTAATCCTACTCCTTATGGTGAGGGTAAAACTACTGTTGCAATTGGTTTACACGATTCTTTTAGAAAAATGGGGAAGAATAGTATGCTTGTTTTAAGGGAACCTTCTATGGGGCCTGTATTTGGTATTAAAGGTGGTGCAACTGGTGGTGGATATAGTCAAATTGTACCAATGGAAGATATTAATTTACATTTTAATGGTGACTTTCATGCAATTACGAGTGCTAATAATTTGATTAGTGCTTGTATCGATAATAGCATTCATTTTGGTAATCCATTAAAAATAAAACAAGTGTTATTTGAAAGATGCTTAGATGTTAATGATAGAAGTTTAAGAAATGTTGATACTTTTTATCCTACTAAATTTAATATTACTGCTGCTAGTGAAATAATGGCAATATTTTGTTTGGCAAAAGATATTAATGATTTAAGAAATAGATTAGATTCTATTATAATTGGTATTAATTATGATGATGAAAATGTTTATTTAAAAGAGTTAGGTATAACTGGTTCATTAATAGTTTTATTAAAAGATGCTATAAAACCTAATTTAGTTCAGACACTTTATAATAATCCAGTAATTGTACATGGTGGGCCTTTTGCAAATATAGCACATGGATGTAATAGTTTAATTGCTACTAATATGGCTAGAAAATTAAGTGATTATGTTATTACAGAAGCTGGTTTTGGTAGTGATGCTGGAGCTGTTAAATTTTTTGATATAAAATGTAGAGAAAATAATATAAATCCTTTTTGTGTTGTTTTAGTTGCGACTATCAGAGCATTAAAATATAATGGTAATGGTTCTTTAAGTGAGGGATTATGTAATTTAGGTGTTCATATAGAAAATCTATTAAAATTTAATCAAAATGTTATTGTAACTCTTAATAAATTTAATGATGATGATATTAGTGATATTGATATTGTAAAAGAATATGTATCTAAATATAGTGTTCCTTTTACTATTAATAATGCTTATATGGATGGAGAAAATGGTGCATTTCAAATAGTAGAAGAAATAGAAAAATGTAATACTAAAAAGTTAAAGTTACTTTATAATTTAAGTGATAGTTTAGATACAAAGATAAATATTATGTGTAAAACTGTTTGTAGGTGTAATAATGTATTATATAGTGATATTGCAAAAGATAAACTAAAAAGATACTCTAATTTAGAATATCCTATTTGTATTGCAAAAACACAGTATAGTATTAGTGATGATCCTAAGAAATTAGGAGCACCAAGTAACTATGATGTGACTGTTAAAGATATAAGAGTTAATAATGGTGCTAAGTTTATAACTGTATACTTAGGTAGTATATTAACTATGCCTAGTTTATCTAAACAGCCTAATGCTTGTAATATAGATTTGATTGATGATGAAATAGTTGGAATTTTCTAACTATTTTTTTAATCTTCTTCTAAGTGCATTACAAGTATTCCAATATTTATTAATCCACATAGTCCTACTAATGAATATATTATTCTAGGAACAATTGATTCTGCACCAAATAATGCTTCTACTAGATTAAAATCTAATAATCCAATTAAACCCCAGTTAATTGCTCCTATAATAGTTATACTCAAACATATTTTCTGTAATGTATTCATATTAACCTCTTTTCTGTTCTTATTATGTATAGTTTAAAATAAATTATACATATTTTTATATATTTCATTTTCTTAAAATACTAAGTTTAAAATTATTTATTAAAAAGAAATTATAAAACAGAAATAAAAAAAATAATAGATAAATATTTATAAATTATTCTTTTTTAATGTATAAAATTTATGAAAAAAAATATAGTTTATTAGAAAAGGGGAGTTTATGAAAAAGATATTTATTATTTTAAGTATGTTTTTACTTTTATGTGGATGTGGTAAAAGTAAAGATAATGTAGTTAAAAAGTTTCAAAATAAAATAGAAAAGAGTAGTTCTTATACACTTAAAGGAACTATGTCAATTGTTAGTAATGAAGATACGTTTACTTATAATGTTAGTGCTAGTAAAAGCAAAGATGATTATTATAAAGTTAGTTTAATAAATAGTAATAATAATCATGAACAAGTTATATTAAAAAATAAAGATGGTGTTTATGTTGTAACACCAGATTTAAATAAAAGTTTTAAATTTCAAAGTGATTGGCCTAATAATGGTAGTCAATCATACTTATTAGATGTTCTTTTAAAAGATGTTTTAAATGATGATAATGTTCATATTGGTAAAGAAGATAAGAGATATATTCAATGTAGAGTAAATTATCCAAATAATAATACTTTATATAGTGAAAAGATATATATAGAAGATAATTATGATGTTAAAATGGTAGAAGTATTAGATCAAGATGGTAATGTAAAAATAACATTAAAAGTTAATAGTATAGATTATAAGGCTAAATTTGATGATAATTTCTTTAAGTTAGAGAGTTTAATTAGTGAAGATGAAAATATAAGTGATGAAGATAAGAATGTAAAAGACTCTCAAAATAAAACAACAACTACTACTAAAAAGATAGATGATAAAAATAAAGATAAAACAACAGATAATAAGGAACAAAATACTGAAGAAAATAATTTAAATAAAGAAAATCAAGATGAAAGTACAGGCAATATATTAAAAGATATAGTTTATCCTTTGTATATTCCAGATAATACAAAATTAAGTAGTGAAGATACTATAAGTACTGATAATGGTAATAGAGCAATTTTAACTTTTAGTGGTGATAGTCCGTTTGTGTTAATTGAAGAAGTAAGTCATAGATTTGATGAGTTAGAAATTATTCCTGTTAATGGAGAACCATTAATATTAAGTGATTCTGTTGGTGCAATTTCTGATAATTCACTTTATTGGACTAGTAATGGAATAGATTATTATTTATCAAGTAATAGTATAGATAGTAAAGAGCTTATGACTATTGCTGAAGGTTTAACTGGTACTAGTGTTATAGTATCTAGTGAAAAGTAAATTAATTAGATTTACTTTTTTTTCATATTATTTAATATGAATATATTAGATGACGATTTAAAAAGATTAAATTTTGAAGATATATTATTTGTTATTTTAATAGTAATTACTATTATGAATATATATGCTAATCAATTACAGAAAAAATATATTAAAGATAAAGATATAAGTTCTCAAATAGAATCTAATAAGATATATTTATTTGTACTTGTTGTTGGTTTGATATTATATTTTTATTTTTTATATAGAAATTATCATTCTTATAAAAATGCTAGTGATGAAGATAAAGAATTATTTATATATAAAGTGTTAGGTAGTTCTTTTATTGTAGCTGGAACTATATGTTTGATTTATTTTCAAGTTAATGATCCTAATTTTATAGGTTCACCTTCTATTTAATTTAATGTAAAATTTGTGTTTAGTTTTTGATTTGTTATTACCTTTTATTGTTCTTAAATGCTTTTTTTAGTATAATTTATATATAATAAGGAGAGATATTTTATGAAATGTGTTAAATTATATGGTCCTAAAGATTTAAGAGTGGAGAAAATTGAAGAAGTAAAAAGTAAAAATGGAAGTGTGGTTTTTAAGGTAGAAGCTTGTGGTATTTGTGGAAGTGACTTACATTATTTTGAAAGTGGAGAACCAAATGGTTTGATACTTGGACATGAATTTGCTGGAACAGTAATAGATCCAGGTAATAGTAATTTAAGTGTAGGTGATAGAGTAACAGGTTTACCTATTTCGCCTTGTGGTGTTTGTAATGCTTGTAAAAGTGATAATCCTCAATATTGTAAAATGACTTGGAGTAAAGCTGTTGGGCTTTCACTTTATAATAGTGGTGCTTATGCAGAAATTTCAAGTTGTAGAAGTGATATGGTAAAAAAATTACCAGATAATATGTCTTTTGATGAAGCTGCTATGGTTGAACCTAGTTCTGTTTCTTTACATGCTGTTAATTTGGCTAAAATAAAAGCAGGAGAGTCAGTATTAATTGTTGGTGGTGGAATTATTGGATTAATGTGTGCTGAATTTGCAAAGTTAAATGGTGCTAAATATATAGCAATTATAGAAACAAATCCTTTAAGAGGAGAAAAGGCCGTTAAATATGGTGCAATTAATGAATATTATAATGCGTTAGATAAAGAAACTATTCCTAATCTAGTGGCTAAAACTGTTGGTGGATTTGATGTAGTTTTAGAGTGTTCTGGAAATGGTGCGGCTGTTAGTGAAGCAATAATGGCTGTTAGACCAGGAGGAACTATAGTTATGGTTGGAGTATCTTTAACTCCTGTAACTGTTCCTTTAGTAATGAGTGTTATGGGTGAAGTAACTATGCAAGGTGCTATTGCCTATACTGTTAAAGAGTTTGAAGATTGTATTGATTTAATTGCTAATAAAAAAATAGATGTTTTAAAATATATAGATGATAGAGTAGGATTAGATGGTGTAGAACATGCTTTCTTAAGGCTTACTAATGGTAATGATCCTGCCGTTAAAATAATAATACATCCAGGTGAATAAAAATGACTGATTTAATAACATTTGACTATATGGATCAAAATGGTAAATTTATTAAATGTAATATAATTGATAGATTTAGTAGTGGTAATAAAAATTACATTATTTATGATATAGATGGTAGTGATGATATTTATTCAGCATTATATGAAATTATTGATGATAAGATAAAAATTATAGAGATAACAGACAGTAAGGACTATGATATTGTTGATAAATATTTGGAGAATTTATGAATTTAGAATTGTTTATTAAAAGTGATGGAAAAATAGTTTGTTTAATTAATGATAAGTCAGGAGAACATTATGTATATTATAAAGATTACATTTTGGATATATATAAAGCGTTAAAAAGTAGTAAAGATTTATCTATTCGTAATAATAATATAAATTTTAGTACAGATAAGTTTAATGTTTTTATAAAGTCTTATAGTAATAATATAGATAATGATTTAAATGATTTAATAGAACAGGCTAAGAAAATAAATTTAATAAATAAAAAGAAGAAATTAAGGGGTAGAAAAGTTAGAAGATTTGCTGTTTTAACTGGTGTTACTATAATTTCTTTGGGTACTTTAGTTAATGCTTTTAATTTACCTAAAGATAATACTAATTATAAGATGGAAACGCTGAGTGGTTTTGAAACTCTATATTCAGTGAAAACTAACGATGAAATTAAAAACATTAATTTTGAAAATAATGTTACACAAGATGTCTTAGAATCTAAAGAAAATTATGACGTTTCTTTGACGGATAGAACTGATAGTGATAAATTTATTAATACTAAAAAGAAATATGGAAGCATAATAGAAAAAATCTCTTTAGAATATGGACTTGACCCGAATGTTATGCTTGCTATTGCAACGCAAGAAAGTGGTGTTCATAATATTAATAGTAATGGGCCTGCTATTGGATTAATGCAAATAGAGAAATCGGTTTGGAATAATCAGGATATAAGTGCATTTAACTATAGTACTAATTCTTATGAGACGCAACACATTACTACTGAAAAACTTAAAGATTTAGAATTTAATATAAGGGTATCTTGTATGATATTTCAAAAGTGTTTAAAAGAAACTAACTATAATATACCCATTGCAATACAAATGTATAATTATGGATACGGAAATATTTTAAAAACAATTAGTAATTATTATAATGGTAATGTTGATAGTAAAGAAATATTTAAAAGTAATGATTTAGATTGGTTAGATGCTAGAAGTACAATTAGTGCTGGTGATAAAGAATATTTAGAACACGTTTTATCATATGTGAAAGATAAAGATAATATATGTTTTAAAAAAGATGATGGTAATATATTTTGTTCTATTTCTAATAAGAATGTAAAAAAAATGTAACTTTTTGTTTTAGAAGTTATATTTTTATGTTAAAATAACTAATAGGTGGTTATGATGGTAAAGACAAATAAATTAAAACAAAAGAAAGTTATTAATGAAGATATGATTAAAGTTCGTAATTTAATTATATTATTAGTTATAGTTATATTAATATGTGTAGGATTATATTTTTTTACAGATAAGATGATAAATAAAGATAATACTGGAAATACTACAAAAGAAGAAGTAAAGATAAATTATGATATTGCTACTATTGGTACTATGTTTAATAGAATAGAAGATGAATACTATGTTATTATATATTCTAATAAAGATAATGGTAGTGATTTAGATAGTGTAGTTTCTAAATATAGAAGTAGTGATAATTATATTAAAACTTATTATGTTGATTTGGATTTAAAGATTAATTCTGGTGCTAAGGCTGATACAAGTGTTAAAAATCCAAAGAATAGTAATGAAGTAAAGGTAAGTGAACCTACTTTATATAAAATTAAAAATGGTGTTGCTACTAATACATATATTGGTGTTGACAATATTAGTAAAGTATTAAAATAAGATGATTTAATCGTCTTTTTTTTCTATTTAATATATGTTAAAATTTATTGGGAGAGTGTTTATGAAGAAAATAAAATTAAATTTAATACAATTATTTTTATTAGTTAGTATTCCTAGTATTATTTTGTCTTTGATAAGTGGTTCTCTTTTATATAGTAGATTACATAATACTGGTAAGGTTACTACAACTAATAATAAACACGTAAATGAATTTATTAATACTTATAATAAATTATTAGATGAATATTATGAGGATTTAGATGAGTCTAAGTTAGTTGATGCTGCTATAAATGGTATGTTGAGTTATACTGGTGATGATTATACTATTTATATGAATGAAGATGCTACAGATGCTTTAAATGATAAGTTAGATGGTACTTATGAAGGAATAGGTATTAGGATTAGTATTAATGATAGTGGTGAAATATATGTTTATGAAGTATTTGATAATAGTCCTAGTAAAGAAGCTGGCATATTAGTTGGAGATGTCATTAAAAGTGTTAATAATAAATTAGTTAGTGGTATGAGTACTGATGAAGTATCTAAATTAATAAAGGATGTAAAAACAGATATTCCTATAGTTGTTATTAGAGATGGTAATGAGCTTACTTTTAATTTAAGCGTTAAAACATTAATGGTGCCTGCTATTAAGAGTTCTATTAAAGAATTAAATGGTAAACGGGTAGGTTATATTTATATTAATGCTTTTTCTAGTACTGTTGATACTCAAGTTGAATCTACGCTTTTAAGTATGGAAAAAGATGGTATTGATTCTTTAATAATAGATGTTAGAAATAATACTGGTGGATATTTAAGAAGTTGTACTAATATAGTTCAGATGTTTTTGGAAAAAGGTAAATTAATGTATACAATTAAATCTAAAAAAGATAGTACAGATTATAAAGATGAAACTGATACTAAGAGAAATTATCCTATTGTTATTTTAATAAATGGTAGTAGTGCTAGTGCTAGTGAGATTTTAGCAGGTTCTTTAAAATATAGTTATGGTGCTAAATTAATTGGAACTAAGAGTTATGGTAAAGGTAAAGTACAATCTACTGGTACTTTAGATGATGGTACCATGATAAAATATACGAGTGCTAAATGGTATATGCCTAATGGTGAGTGTATTGATAAAGTTGGAATAGAGCCTGATTATAATATAGAACTTGGAGAAGATTACAAAAATAATCCTACCGAAGAAAATGATACTCAACTTAATGAAGCGTTGAAGTTATTAACAGAATAAATATTATAGTAAAAATAGAAGTGAACCTATTATGACTATGAGCGATTTAAGATAAATGGGATCACATAATAATAGAGAAAAACAAGCATATAATTCTAATCCCGATATTAAATTAGAAATAAAAATATAGTTTTATCAATAATTTAAAAGATAATTTTTTTCATAAAAATTTTTTAAAAAAATATATTTACAAAGAAACCATAATTTGATATATTTTTATTAGGGTAGAGATACTCAAAAAACATAGTTGATAGAATAAAATGTGTAAACGAAATGACAAATTATTTAGTACATTTTAATTCGCAATTATTTAGTACATTTTAATTCGCAAATTAACAGATAGTGAACTACTCAAGCGTACATAAAATTTTACGATTCATAAAAAAAACAAAATCATATAACTTCTCTCCCGACCTCGAAAATACTCGGGGGGGGGGGTTATAAAGGAAGTAAATATATGATTTTTTTGTGTGATAAAAAGGAGAGTGATATTATGAATTGTAAACAAAAAATAATAATAAGTGTAACAGGAATATTTATAGTATTATTAATACTAGTAGGTTTAACATATGCATACTTTTTAACTAGAATACAAGGTAATACAAATACTAAATCTATTTCAGTTACAACAGCAGATTTAAAACTAACTTATGGAGATGGAACTAATCAAGTATTAGCACTAGATACAAAACTACTTCCTAGTAGTGATGCAATAGGTACTAAGGATTTTACTGTTACAAATGAAGGAAACAGTAAAACTAGTTATGTAGTAGTAATAGAAGATGTAAGTATAACAAAAGATGGAGCAACTTCTACATTTGAATCTAATGACTTTAGATATACTTTAACTTGTACTAAAAAAGATGGTACAAACTGTGATGGTGTCTCATCACAATCAGTATTTCCAATAAATGGTGGAGTACTAGTAACAAATAATATAGATGTGAGTGATACTCAAACTTATACATTGACATTATGGTATATAGATACTGGAATAGACCAATCAAATGATATGGGAAAGACATATAATGCAAAAGTAAATATAACAAATATAGAGAGTTTAAATACATATAGTACAAATACAAATAGTTTAGCATATAACATAATAGAAAATGCAAGAACAAAAGCAAATGGTACAGAACTACTTGCAACTCCAAGAAGTGTAGTAGCAGCACAAATTAGTCAATATGGAACAGGAAAGATCATTGATGAGATTGTCAAAACAGATAAATTATGCTCAGGTTATGACCCTTGGTTGGTGGGAGATAGTGAATCTGCAGCGCAGTCTGGTAGTGCAGTTAGTTCATATGACGAAGCAGTAGGTAAATATGTATATGATCAATGTGATAGTTGGACAAAAAGGTTATTAAGTTATGATTCTTCAACAAATACTCTAACGTTTGATAATAAAGTAAAAGAAATTAAAAATGAGACTACATTAAGTATAGCAAATGATGATTATGGTACATCTTACTATTATCGTGGTTCTGTAACAGATAATTATGTGAATTTTGCTGGAATGTGTTGGAGAGCAGTTCGTATAGCAGGAGACGGAAGTATAAAATTAATATTAGAAGACCAAGATAGTACTTGTGCAACAAGCGACGGTAATTGGAATATACCAACTACAACTGGTGGTACAACAAAAACTGGTAATTTTGGATATACACAACATGCAGCAAAAACGTTAACTGCTTCTGACGGTACACAAAATTCAAATACAAAATCTTTAATGAATTATTTAAATGGTGGAACAGATAAAGATAAATCAATGGCAACAGCATTTAAAAACTTTCAAATTGGACCACTAGCAAATTATTTAGATAAATTAAAAGCAGGAGATTGGTGTTTAAATGATAAGGCATATTTTGAAACGGGGAAATATCCAAATTATACATATACAGAACTTTCACCTCAAGAAATATTAGACAAACAAGTTAAGGGAACAAGATTTTATTATGACTCAGAAGTTCGTTTAGATGGAACAAAAGAGCCAACTTTAAAATGTAACGGAACAAATATGAGTAAATTTGCAGATAATACAAATATGTATGTAGGAACATTAACAATAGATGAAATAGTATATGCAGGTGGAAAATTTAGAACAAGCAATCCAGATTATTATTTAATAAATGATTATCATAAATCTAATGGTTTATACTTTTGGTCTTTGGCGCCTAGCAGCTTCGACGGCAACGTCGATAGCGCGTTCAGCGTGAACGGCGATGCCTTCTTGATCTACGACGCTGTGAACGACAACAACGCTTTCCGTCCCGCAGTTTCTCTAAAATCTAGTGCACAAATTACTGGTGGAGATGGAACAAAAACTAATCCTTATACTGTAGGCTGATTGACGGACACTTTTGATTTAGGCTAGGTATAACCTAGGTTTGTAAGCGATAAAACTCGCCTGTTTGTATATAAATTTACAATATTTAAACGTAAAAATTATTAAAATTTCATATAAAAAATTCAATAAAATTTTGATTTTTAAAGTTTATTGAATTTTTCCTAAATTGAAATTTGAACCGCACCACTAGAGTGCGGCTTTTTGATATAATAAAGGAGCCAATTCCCGGCAAGGAGGCTCCTATATGAATTATAAACAATTAACCGAAAAAAAGAAAGTAGAAATTGATATTTTATTAGCACAAGGATTTTCAATGAGAAAAGTTGGAAGAAAACTCGGAATAAATCATTCTACAATTTCAAGATATAAGGCAGGTATATATAAAAAAAGAAAAGGCAAAAAAACTGGTATGATGGCCCATTTCAAATGGAACTTAGATAATAAAACAGTGTTGCCAATAAGTTTAAGATCAAAGTATATTGAAAATAGAACGGAAGTAGGACATTTAGAAATAGATTCCATAATTGGAAAAAGAAATAAATACGACTCAATAGTTTCAATAGTAGATAGATGTACAAGAAAACTATGGTTAATAAAATCAGAATATAAAAACGAATATTATACAAATAAAATAATATATGATTTTATAATAAAAAATGATATAAAAGTAAAATCTATAACAGTAGATAATGGACTAGAATTTAAAGCGTTAGGAATAGCTGCGAAGAAGCTTGGAGTAAAACTATATAAATGTGATCCTTACTGTTCGTTTCAAAGAGGGACAAATGAAAGAATGAATGCGATGGTAAGGAGATTTTTACCAAAAGGTTATTCCTTAAAAACAGTAACGCAATATTATTTAGATAATATAGCATTTGAAATAAACTATATGCCGAAAAAGATATTTGGATTTAAAAGTGCATTTGAAAAAGAGTTGGAATATTAAATTTTATTTGAAACAAAATATATAAAAAAACGATAACAAATAAAAGAAAAATTGACTAATATTTATTATCTGATAAAATTAAATTAAGTGGTGCGGTTGAAATTACAATATAAAAATTAGATTTAGAAATAAATTCTAAATCTAATTTATATAAGTTATCTAAGGGTGTTAGTTTTTTAGGGTATATGTTTAGGTTAGATAATAATAAGTTAGTTATTAGATATAATAATAGTACTATAATGAGAATAACTAAAAATTTAAAAAATATGAATAGATTTGATAAAGAAAAGTATTTAAATAGTTTAGGTAGTTATAAAGGTTATTTAGATAAAAGTAACACGAAGTTTAAAGATATTTATCAATTGGGAATTTAAAAAATTAAATTTTATAGTATATTGTTTTAATTCGACAATTTTTGACATTGATTGACATAAATTGACAGTACTTTACAAATTATTTTCTTTATATTTGTCAGATATTGTACTATAATTAATTTGCGTGCTGGTAGAAGGAGAGAAGAAATGAAAAATAAAATACGCGTATTATTAATTGATTCTGATGTGAATCAAATGAGTAGTATTGAGAAGTATTTTAGTAGTAATTCAGTAATCAAAGTAGTTAAATTATGTAGTGATGGTGTAGACGCTTTCAATTATATTAATAGTAATTATAATGAATTTGATTTGGTAATTATGGATTTACTTTTACCTAATAAAGACGGACTTAGTATAATAAAAAGTATTAGAGAAATAGACAATAGTAAGAGAATTATTGTAACTACTGGTTATAGTACTTTATCAATGGTTAAGAAAACTAGTGTTTATAATATTGACTATTTTATGTTAAAACCTTTTGATATTAAGGATTTAGAAAATCAAATATTAGAAGTAAATACTCAAGATGATATATTTGTTAATAAAGATAAAGAACTACAATCTAATATTTCAAATTTATTACATTCTTTAGGAGTTCCATCTCATATAAAAGGATATCAATATATAAGAGAAGGAATTGGGTTAATTATGTCTAAACCTAGTATGTTAGGTGCTATTACTAAAGAAATGTATCCTCAAATTGCTGTTAAATATAATACGACAAGTAGTAGAGTTGAAAGAGCGATTAGACACGCTATTGAGATTAGTTGGACTAGAGGAGATTATGACTTGATGGAAGAAGTTTTCGGGCACAGTGTTGATTATGATAGAGCTAAGCCGACTAATAGTGAATTTATTGCAACTATAGCAGATAAGTTAAGATTAGAAAGTAAATGAATAAAAAGTAAATTTTATCCTCATTATAAACATATGATTTATAAGGAGGATTTTTTATGGATAAAAATAGTAAATACTTAGATGAAATTGTTAAATTAGCAGAAAAAGAAATGTTAAAATTAAATCATCCGTACGTTGGTAGTGAACATTTGATTTTGGCTTTATTGCATAATAGTGATATAAAAGATATATGTGCTTCTTATGGTTTAACGTATCAACTTTTTAAAAATGAATTAATTGATATAATTGGTAAATCAAATGTAAAGACTACAACTATTTTACATACGCCGTTACTTAAAAGTATTATAAGTGATGCTAAAAAAGATGCGTTAGAAAATAATAATGGTATTGTTACTCCTAATCATTTAATGATAAGTGTTTTAGAAAGTGGAGATGGTATAGGAGTTAGAATATTAATTAGTTGTGGTGTTGATTTAGAAGGTATTTATAAAGATTTAAAAAATAGTTTTAATCCGTTATTTAATACATTAAATAAATATGGTTATGATATGAGTGATAATGATACTAATTTAATTGGTAGAGACGAAGAAATAAATGATATTATTGAAATATTGTTACGTAAAAATAAAAATAATCCTTTGTTAGTTGGTGATGCTGGTGTGGGTAAAACGGCAATTGTTGAGGCATTGGCTAAAAGAATAAATGAATGTGATAGTTTAAAAGATTATAAAATATATAATTTGGATATGTCTTTAGTATTGTCTGGTAGTAAATATAGAGGAGATTTTGAAGAAAGATTAAATGAAATTATTAAGGAAGTTATCAATAATGGAAAAATAATTCTTTTTATAGATGAAATACATACTATAATGAGTGCTGGTGGTAGTGAAGGTGCTATTGATGCTGCTAATATTTTAAAACCTTATTTAAGTAAGAATAAATTAAAAATTATAGGTGCTACTACTAATTATGAATATGATAAATATATTTCTAAAGATAAGGCTTTGGTTAGAAGGTTTGATGTGGTTTATATTAAAGAACCTAGTAAAGAAGATACTTTTGATATACTTTTGAAGTTGAAAAATAAATATAAAAAATATTATGGGGTAGAAATTAATAATAATAATTTAAAAATGATTTTAGAATTAAGTGATAAATATATAACTGATAAAAAGAATCCTGATAAAGTATTAGATTTATTAGATAGTGTGTGTTCTTGTGTAAAAAATAATAATGGTAAAAGTGTTACTAAAGAATATATTAATAAAGTATTAAGTAGAAAAATTAATAGAAAGTTAGAATTTAATAAAGAATTAGTTTTAAATAATATAAAAAATAAATTATATGGTCAAGATAATGTTATTAAAGAGTTATTAGATATTATAGAAGAAAGTAATAATTTTAAAACAATTTTATTATCTGGTGGTGTTGGTGTTGGAAAGAGTATGTGTGTAAAAGAATTAGCTAATGAAATGTGTATGAATTTTATTTCTTTTGATATGAGTGAGTATAATGGTTATTATGGTGTTAATAATTTTTATACTGGTAGTGATAGTTTATATAATAAAGTAAATGATAATAGTATTATACTTTTTGATAATATAGAAAAGTGTAATAGTAGTGTACTTAGTAATATTATTAATGTTATTAGTGAGGGAAAGATTAGAGATAAAGATATTAAAAATAGTATTGTATTTTTAACTGCTACTAATAATGTAAAATATAATATTGGTTTTTCTAATTCTAATAAGAGAGAGGTTTATAATAATAAGGATATAATAGATAAAGTTAAGTATGTAATTAATTTTAATGATATAAATAAAGATGCTATAGATAAGTATTTGTTAAATAATAAAATAGATAATTTTGATTACAGTATGTGTGATTATGAAAATTATGGTTTTAGAGCTGTTAAAATAAGTATGAATTCTAAGAATTTAGTTAGATAGTTAGAGATAATGCTAACTTTTTTTTCTAATTTCATATTATTTTCATAATAATTATGATAGAATATTTTTAAGGAGTGAGGGTTATGAGGTTTTATAATACTTTGACAAAAAAAGAAGAAGAGTTTGTTTCTAGAGATAAAAATAAAGTAAGTATGTATACTTGTGGGCCTACTGTTTATCATTATGCTCATATTGGTAATTTAAGAACTTATATTATGGAAGATATATTAGAAAAAACTCTTAAATATATTGGATATGATGTTAATAGAGTTATGAATATTACTGATGTTGGGCATTTATCTAGTGATGCTGATACTGGCGAAGATAAGATGCTTAAGGGTGCTAAAAGGGAACATAAAACTGTTATGGAGATTGCGAAGTATTATACGGACTGTTTTAAAAGAGATTGTGATAGTTTGAATATTAAATGGCCAGATACTGTTGTTCCTGCTACAAGTATGATTAGTGAATACATAAAATTTATTAAGGTGTTGGAAGAAAAGGGTTATACTTATTTTGCTGGAGGTAATGTGTATTTTGATACTTCTAAATTAGATAATTATTATGTTCTTACTAATAATACTGAGTCTGATTTAAAGAACGCTGTTAGAGATGATGTTGATGTAGATTTAAATAAAAAGAATAAAATTGATTTTGTTTTATGGTTTACTAAATCTAAGTTTGATAGTCAAGAATTGAAGTGGGATAGTCCTTGGGGAGTTGGATATCCTGGATGGCATATCGAATGTAGTGTTATTGCATATAAATATTTGGGAGAATATTTAGATATACATTGTGGTGGCGTTGATAATAAATTTCCACATCATACAAATGAAATTGCTCAAACTGAAAGTTTTGTTGGACATAAGTGGTGTAATTATTGGTTTCATCCAGAGCATTTAAATGATGAAAGTGGTAAGATGAGTAAATCTAAGGGGGATTTCTTAACTGTGTCTTTATTAAGAGAAAAAGGTTATAATCCATTAAGTTTTAGGTTTATGGCATTAAATAGTCACTATAGAAAACAATTAGTGTTTAGCTACGAGAATTTAGATCAAAGTGAAAGAGCATATAATAAATTGTTAAATAAAATAGCTAATTTAGATGATAGTGGTAGTGTAGATAGGATAATGTTTGATAAATATAATAGTATGTTTAAAGAATATATTAGTAATGATTTGAATACAGCAAATGCTATTACATTAATTTATGATTTATTAAAAGATAATGATGTAAATGATAAAACTAAATTAGAATTGATTAGTAGTTTTGATAAAGTATTAAGTTTGAATTTAATTAATATTGATGATGTTAGTGATAATCATGAATATATTTTAAAACAAATAGAACTTAGAAATGAAGCTAAAAAGAATAAGAATTTTGAATTAGCTGATAAAATTAGAGATGATTTAAAAAAAGATGGAGTAATATTAGTTGATACAAGAAGTGGTACTACATATAAGTTGGAGGTATAAGTATGGATAATTTTCTTTTATATTTGTTAGCACTTATTATTCCGTTAATTGCTCAAATATATATAAATGTTTGTCATGATAAATATAGAAAGATAGAAAATAAAAATAAATTATCTGGATTTGAAGTTGCTAGGAAGATACTAGATAAAAATGGATTAAAAGATGTTTATGTTGTTGAAACAAAAGGTAATTTGACAGATCATTATGATCCTAGACGTAAGACAGTGAAGTTAAGTGAAAATGTATTTCATGGAGATAGTATTGCAAGTATGGCTGTTGCTGCACATGAATGTGGACATGCAATTCAAGATAAAGATGGCTATTTCTTTATGAAATTAAGAAGTTTTATATTTCCTATTGTAAGTTTTGGAACTAAGTTTGCTTATGTTGTCCTATTAATTGGTTTAATTGCTAATTTAATGGATTTAGTTTGGGCTGGTATTATTTTAGTAGGTTTGGGATTATTATTTCAAATAGTTACGTTACCTGTTGAATTTAATGCTAGTAAAAGAGCATTAAAAGAAATAGAAAATATATATTCTTTAGAAAGATTTGATATGGATGGTGCTAAAACTATGCTAACTGCGGCAGCTCTTACTTATGTTGCTGGAGTACTTTCTAGTGCTTTAGAAATGTTAAGGTTAATACTTGTGTTTACTGATAATAAGGATTAATCTTTTTTTGTCAAATAGATGTATAATTTTATTTAAATATTTTATATTGTTTGATTTATAAGTAATTATACTTTAAAATGATAATAGAGGTGAGAATTATGGACAAGTTTAAATTTGATGAAGAACATGAAAAAATGTTTCAAATGATTCGCGAAAATAATATACGTGCAAAGATGGAGAATATACAAAATGTGAGTGCAAATGACTATAAGGTACAAAGAGATAAAAATATTAAAGACAGAATAAAAAATATGCTTTTGTGTGGAACTTTAGCTGCTACTGTTGTGGCTGGTGTTACATATGGTTTTAATAGTGGCGTTAATCATTTAAAAAATGAAAGAATGTTAAATGAAGCTAACAAATATATGAACACTGCTATAAATTTTGTTTGTCCAGATGTAGAAAGAGGAGTTTTAGCTGATGGTTCAATAGTTTTATTAGATGATAATAGTCAAGCTTATTACGAATTATGTGAAGAGTTGCAAAATAAATATAATATGAGCAGAGATTGTGCTATTTATGCAATTGCAAAACAATATGGAAATGATGCCTTTGATAAAGTTGTGAAACATTATGGATATAATGATAAGGATGATTTTTTGTATGAGCTTTATGCGCTTCCTACTTCACTTTCTAGTTCTGGCGATACTGTTTATACTAAGGCTCCATCTTTTAAAGTATTTGAAAATAACGTTCAAGTTGAATATGTCAATAAAGTAAATGATGTAAAAAAATTAATGGAACAAAAAGTTATAGAAAGTAAAGGTATTACAAAATGAAAGATGATGGAATTTTAGTAAAGACATATACTTTTGATAATAAAGATTATGTTGTGGTTAATGAAATTGATTTTAATAATAATCATTATTATTATTTATCGAATTATAATAAACCTGAAGATGTTATGTTAAAGAAATTAGTAAATGGTTATTTAGAGCCATTAGATGATGATAATGAAATTATAGAAGTGTTAAAAACTATTGCTAAATAAGAGTATTTAGCTTTTTTTTATAAAGTTATAAATATTTGTTATAATAGTTATTAATTGGAGATGATAGTATGTTTGATTTAGTATCTAATTTTAAACCTAGTGGAGATCAAGTTGGTGCAATAGATGAATTGGTTGATGGTTTAAATAGCAATAAAAAAGATCAAGTTTTACTTGGTGCAACTGGAACTGGTAAAACGTTTACTATTGCAAATGTTATAAATAGAGTTAATAAACCTACTTTGGTTTTAGCTCATAATAAGACATTAGCTGGACAACTTTATAGTGAATTTAAAGAACTTTTTCCTAATAATCATGTGGAATACTTTGTTTCATATTATGATTATTATCAACCAGAAGCTTATGTTCCTAGTAGTGATACTTATATTGAAAAAGATGCAAGTATTAATGATGAAATAGATGAGTTAAGACATAGTGCAACTGCTTCTTTATTAAATAATAGAGATACAATAGTTGTAGCAAGTGTGTCTTGTATATATGGTATTGGTGATGTAGAAGATTATAAAGAAAAGATGTTAATAATTAATGTTGGAGATACTATTAAAAGAGAAGATATTTTAAAGAAACTTATCGATATGACTTATGAGAGAAATCAACTTGATTTTCATAGAGGAACTTTCAGAGTAAATGGAGATGTTATAGATGTTATTCCAATTAGTGAAAAGAAAAATGGTATTAGAATAGAATTATTTGGAGATGAAATTGATAGAATAAGTGAATTTGATATTTTGACTGGTGTAGTTAAACATAACAAAAAAAGTATAACTATATTTCCAGCAAGTCATTTTGTTACAAGTGAATCAAAACTTAAAGAAAGTATAAATAGAATTGAATTAGAACTTGATGAGAGACTTAAATATTTTAAAGAAAATAATAAATATATTGAAGAACAAAGATTAAGAGAAAGAACATTATATGATATAGAAATGTTAAAGGAAACAGGATTTTGTCACGGTGTTGAAAATTATTCTAGACATCTTTCTTTAAGAAGTGAGGGAGAAACTCCTAATTGTTTGATTGATTTTTTTCCAAAAGATTTTTTACTTGTTATTGATGAATCACATGTTACTATTCCGC
This sequence comes from uncultured Bacilli bacterium, assembly GCA_934089255.1. Taxonomy (GTDB): domain Bacteria; phylum Bacillota_I; class Bacilli_A; order RF39; family UBA660; genus UMGS1124. The sequence goes on from CAKOJI010000016.1 coordinate 23,222, forward strand.
AAATTAGAGGAATGTATAATGGGGATAGAATGAGAAAACAAACATTAGTTGATTATGGTTTTAGATTACCTAGTGCACTTGATAATAGACCTTTAAAATTTGATGAGTTTAGAGATAAAATTAATCAAGCTATTTATGTTTCTGCAACTCCAGGAGATTATGAATTAGAGTTAGTAAATAATAAGTATGTAGAACAAATTATTAGACCTACAGGATTATTAGATCCTACTATTGAAGTTAAAAAAACTGAAGGTCAAATTGATGATTTAATTTCTGAAATATATAAAAGAAAAGAAATTAATGAACGTGTTTTAATCACAACACTTACTATTCGTATGGCTGAAGAATTGACTAATTATTTAAAAGGTCTTGGTATAAATGTTGCTTATTTACATAGTGAAGTAAAAACATTAGAAAGAATGAAAATAATTAGAGAGTTGAGATTAGGAACTTATGATGTAGTTGTTGGAATAAACTTACTTAGGGAAGGAATTGATATTCCAGAAGTTAGTTTAATTGCTATAATGGATGCTGATAAACAAGGTTTCTTAAGAAGTGAACGTAGTTTAATTCAAATTATTGGTAGATGTGCAAGAAATGAACGCGGGCATGTTATTATGTATGCTGATAATATTAGTGATGCTATGAATAAGAGTATAAAAGAAACTGAAAGAAGAAGGAAAATACAAGAAGAATATAATAAAAAGCATGGTATTATACCAAAAACTATTATAAAATCTATTAAAGAAGTTATTAGTAATGAAGATGAAAGTAAGATTAATGATGTTAAATTATCTAAGAAAGAAAAAGTTGTTATGTTGGATAAGATAGAGTCTGAAATGAGAGAAGCTGCTAAGAATATGGATTTTGAAAGAGCTATGGAATTAAGAGATATTTTATTTGAATTAAAGAGTGAATAAACTCTTTTTCTTAATTGACTAAAATGATTATTTGTAATAAAATTGATATATACTTTGGGAGTTGGTTATGTGAAAAAGACTTATATTTTTGGGCATAAAAATCCAGATACAGATAGTGTATGTGGCGCTATTAGTTTGAGTTATTTAAAAAATACTTTAGGATATAGTACTGAGGCTAAAGTTCTTGGTGAGATAAATGATGAAACAAAATTTGTTTTAAATTATTTTCATTTTTCTGTACCTAAAATGCTTGATGATGTAAAAGTAAAAATAAAAGATATTGCATATCATAAAGATTATTTTGTTAAAGATATAACAAGTATTTATGATACTTATAATTATATGAATGATAAAAATATTACTGGTATTCCAATTGTTAATGAAGATAAGCAATTTGTTGGATATGTTTCTTTAAAAGAAATAGCAAAAACTATGATTAGTGATAGTAATAATCAAATAGATACTACTTTTGATAATATTGTAAGTACTTTAAAAAGTGAAAAAAATGTTAAAATATCAGATGAGATAAAAGGTAATATTGTTGCAGCAACATTTGATGATAATACATTTATTAATAAAGTTAAGTTGGATTCTAATAGTGTTTTAATAGTTGGTGATAGAGAATCAATAATTAATTATGCATTGGATTCTAAAGTTAAACTTATTATATTAATTGGTGATCAATTATTTAGTGAAGAACAAATAAATATTGCAAAAGAGAATAAAATAAATGTTATTTGTACTCCTTTTACTAGTTTTGAAGCTAGTAAATTACTAGGACTTACTAATAATATTAATACTATTAAAAGAAATGAAAATTGTATATGTTTGGATACTGAAGATTATATGACTGATTTTATAGAAATATCTAATAAAACTAAACATACGAATTATCCTATAGTTAATAAGAAGGGCATATGTTATGGTTTATTAAGGTTAATTGATATAAATGAATATGAGAAAAATAAGGTTATACTTGTAGATCATAATGCATATAAGCAAAGTGTTGATGGATTAGATGAAGCAGAGATATTAGAAATTGTGGATCATCATAATATAAGTGATATTAATACTACTAAGCCAATTAATTTTAGAAATATGGCTGTTGGTAGTGTTAATACAATAATTTATTATTTGTATAAGGAAAATAATATTTCTATACCTGATGATATAGCTGGTTTAATGATTAGTGGTATTATTTCGGATACGTTACTTTTGAATAGTCCTACTACAACTTTTCATGATAAGTTTGTTGTTATAGAACTTTCTAAACAAATTAATTTAAACTATAATGAATATGGTATGGAATTGTTAAAAAGTGGTATGAGTTTAAAGGGGTATTCTGTAGAAGATATAATATATAGAGATTATAAAACGTTTACAGTTAATAATCATTTGTTTAGTATAGGACAGGTACTTACTGTAGATTTTGATGAATTTAGTGGTTCTTTAGAAAAGTATGTTAATGCTTTAAATGAAATTAGCAAGAGTAATGGATATAAAGTTTCTGCTTTATTTGTTACTAATATTTTAACTAAAGAATCTATGATAATATATAATGAAAATGCAAAGAACATTATTAAATCGGCATATGATTTAGATGACATTTACGAAGGAATTGTTGTTAATGGTATATTATCTCGTAAAAAGCAAATAGTTCCTAATATTATGTCAGTGTTGGAAAGAATATAAAAAAAAGAAAAGTAAATTTTACCTTTCTTTTTTTGTTAACTATTTAAACCGTCAATATAACCTATTATTTTATTCTTTTTATCTTTAGTCATTTTTTCGAATGAATCTAAAAGCATTAAATCTGTTACATCAAAGCCATTCTTTTTAATACTTAATAGTGGCATATCATCATTTATTCTACCTAATAAATAATCTGTTGATGTTCCTAAAAAATCTGCTATTTTAATTAATGTTTCAACAGAGGGAAAGGCTTTTCCTGATTCATATGCTGAAATTGTTTCTTGGCTTACTTCAGCTGCAATACTAAGTCTTACTTGAGTGACTTTTTTCTTTTCTCTTATTTTTTTTAAATTTTCCATATTTACACCTCTTATATATATTATTGTATAAAAAATAATTGTTTCTGACAGATATATAAAACATATTTAAATAGATATGATATTTATATTTAAAAATAATGTCGATATATGTATATTTAGTAGTATTTATTTTTAGTTTTCATAAATTTATTTAGGAGGACTAAAATGGAACTAAAAGGTTTAAACGATGCTACAGTAATTAAAAATAGAAAAAAATATGGGATTAATTCTGTTAATGAAACTAAGCAAAATAGTTTTATTTCACTTATGATAGAGTCGTTTGGAGATCCTATTATAAAAATATTATTGATTGCATTAGCAGTAAAAGTTATATTTTTATTTAAAGATTTTGATTGGTTTGAGACACTTGGTATATTTATAGCTGTTTTTTTAGCATCTTTTATATCTAGTATTAGTGAGTATGGTAGTGAAAAAGCTTTTAAAAGATTACAAGAGCAATCACTAAATATTGATGTAAAAGTAAAAAGAAATGGTGTATTAACTAATATAAATATTAAAGATGTTGTAGTAGAAGATGTAGTTTATTTAGAGAGTGGTGATTTAGTTCCAGCTGATGGAGTAATTGTATACGGTGGGGTTAGTGTTGATGAATCTGCATTAAATGGTGAAACTAAAGAAAATTTAAAAAATTTAAGTGATGAAGTTTTAAAGGGAAGTATTATTAGTGATGGTAATTGTTATTTGAAAATTATAAGGGTTGGTAAAAATACTGTTTATGGTAGTATTGAAACTGAAATTATGTCTAAAACAATTGAAAGTCCTCTAAAAAGTAGATTACGAGATTTAGCTAAAACAATTAGTAAAATAGGATATATTGGTTCTTTTTTAGTAGTAGTTAGTTATTTGTTTAATCAAATAGTTATAAGTAATAATTTTGATATCAATTTAATTATTGAAACAGTTACTAATCCTAAAATTATGATAGACTATTTAATATATTCTCTTACCTTATGTGTTACTGTTATTATAGTTGCTGTTCCTGAAGGGTTACCAATGATGGTTGCTCTTGTATTATCTAGCAATATGAAAAGAATGCTAAAGAATAATGTTATGGTTAGAAAAATGGTTGGTATTGAAACTGCTGGTAATATAAATATTTTGTTTACTGATAAAACAGGAACTATAACTAATGGAAAATTAAATGTTATTAATTTATTAAATTATAAAGGAAATGTGTGTAGTAATGAAAAGTATATGAAAATATTTAAAGAAAGTATACTTTATAATAATCAAAGTACTTACAATAATGGTGAAGTCGTTGGTGGTAATACCACAGATCAAGCAATTATAAAATATTTAAAATTAAACAGACAAGAAGATTATGAGCACGTTTTACCGTTTAATAGTAAAAATAAGTATTCCGTTACTAAGATGGTAAACAAAAATATATATTATTTTAAGGGTGCTAATGAAGTTATAATTGAAAATTCTAGTTTTTATTTAGATGAATTAGGTTATAAACAAGTTTTGACTAATAATAAAAAATTATACGATATTCAAAAGAAATTAACTAGTGAGGGATTAAGACTTGTTAGTGTTGCTTATAGTAATAAAGGTCTTGATTTAAAGGATTTATGTTTTATTGGTTTTATAGTTATTAAAGATGAAATTAGGTCAAATGCAAAAGAAGGAATTGAACTTGTTAATAGTGCACATATTCAAACTGTAATGATAACGGGTGATGATAGAGAAACAGCACTTTCTATTGCAAGAGAAGTGGGACTTGTTAAAAGTATAAATGATGTTGTTTTGACTCACGAAGATTTAGAACATATGAGCGATGATGCGATTGGTAATATTTTAGGTAATTTAAGAGTTATTGCAAGGGCATTACCAACTGATAAAAGTAGATTAGTTAAGATTTGTCAAAAGAATAATTTAGTTGTTGGTATGACTGGTGATGGAGTAAATGATGCTCCTGCTTTGAAAATTGCTGATGTAGGTTTTGCAATGGGGAGTGGTACTGAAATTGCAAAAGAGAGTAGTGACATAGTTATTATGGATAATAATTTGATATCTATTGGGAATTCTGTATTATATGGTAGAACAATATTTAAGAGTATTCGTAAGTTTATAATATATCAGTTAACCGTAAATTGTTGTGCTTTGATATTAAGTATTGTTGGACCTTTTATTGGTATTCCAACACCAATTACGGTTATTCAAATGTTGTGGATAAATATGATAATGGATACTTTAGCTGGTCTTGCGTTTAGCTATGAAGCACCTCTTAAAATTTATCTTAAAGAAAAACCTAAAAAAAGAGATGATCCAATTATTAATAAATTTATGTATACAGAGATTATGGTTTTGGGTGTTTATTCTTCTTTTGTTTGTATAATGTTTCTTTCCAATAATTATTTTAAAAATTTATTTAGGTATGATGTGAATAATATATATCATATGACTGGTTTTTTTGCTCTCTTTATTTTTATGGGAATTTTAAATGCATTTAATGCAAGAACTACTAGATTAAATATTTTAAGTAATATAGGTAAGAATAAAGTGTTTTTAGTATTGTTTGGTTGTATTACCTTAGTACAATTATATTTGATATATTATGGTGGTGCATTATTTAGAACATATGGTTTATTACCTAGAGAGTTAGGTATTGTTGTTCTTCTTGCACTTAGTGTTGTTCCTATTGATACAATAAGAAAATTATTGTTTAAAAGGCGAGGAGTAATTGATTATATATAAAAAGTGAACTAGTAATTTAGTTCGCTTTTTTTAGATCATTTATTATTTCGTTATATGTTTCTTCATCTAAATTTGTTAATTCCATAATTTTACTACTTATATTAGGTGTAATTAGTTCTATATTATTTCTTAATAGTTTTGCATCAATACCAGTAGATACACTAATTAATCTAACTAAATATTCTCTACATACAGGATGTTCACTATTTAATAAGTTTTTAATTTTTTTTTACATATATCCGTTTATTATAGTTCTTGTTTCTTTAACTGTTATGAAAGCATCTTTATCTAACTGTTTTAGTAAACTTGTTAATTCGTTTAATCTTTTTTTGTTTGTTTCTATTAATAATATTATTTTATTTTTATCTTTATTAAGTATAGATACTCCAAAATCTTTATTTTTTATTTTTTTTGTATTTTTTATTTTGGTAGATATTACTATGAGTTCCATATTTGTTTTAATAAACTTATTTATAAATGTAGTTCCTATGATAGTTCCCATTGTATATCCTCCAGAATAACTTAAAATAATCCATATATTTAAATCTATATTTAATGCAGTTCTTGCTACTAAAAACCATATTGTTATTTCTAAAAATGCTATGATTGCAACTATAAAAGTTTTTCCTTTTATGACAAATGTAGTTCGTATTGTATTTAAAGATACATCTAATATTCTTGCAAAGAAAATTTTAAAGCAAGTTAAAAATAAAGACATGTAACCACCTATTTTATAGTATGAAATATAAAGGGATAGTTATACTATAAATGGTGATTGTATGTATTTTTATCTTAATATTTTTTTATTTTATAGTATTTTTGGTAATTTATTCGAAAGGTTTATTACTAGTATAAGACATATCGATTATAATAGTGGGTTTATGGGTACTATATTTACTCCTGTTTATGGTATTGCTATTATAGTTATATTATTTATACATAAAAGAATAAAGATAAAAAATAAGTTTTTAAAAATATTAACAGAAATTATTATATATGGTATAGTTCTTAGTATATTGGAATTAATTGGTGGAATACTTATTTTGAATATTTTTAATAAAGTTTTTTGGAATTATGAAAGATTTAAATTTAATATTGGTAAATATGTTAGTTTAGAAACTGGTTTGCTTTGGGGAGTTATGAGTGTTGCTATTTTGTATTTATTTCATCCATTATTTTTAAAGTTAGAAAAACATATTCCTAAATTATTAACTGTATTAGTTAGTGTAGGTTTTTTAATTAATTTAATTTATGTATTTATAGTTAAATTAGCCTAGTACTAATATTTAAAGTAACATAGTATAAATTGGAGGTTATGTTATGTTATTTGAACTAAATGATATTGATAAAAATTCTATTGATTTAGATTATTTTAATTTGAATAAAAAAGATATAGAGAAAAAATATATTAATAAAAAATACGATAATGATAAATTTGATTTTAAGAAGTATGAAACTAATTATAATAATTATGATTTTGATTTTAATAATTATGCTATGTATAAAGATAAAGAATTAAAAAGAGTTAATGTAGATTTGGAGAAAGGATTTTATTTAGGTAATATATTTACTGATAGTTATGATGGATATAAGAATTATAAATCAAAAAGAATTAATGCATATAGTGAGCAACAAAAGTTGTTATTAAGAATTTATGAATTAGATTTTATATTAAATGATTTAAATTTATATTTGGATATTAATCCTAATGATACTAGAATGTTTGAAATATTTAAAAAGTGTTCTTTAGAATTAGATGTTTTAAAGAAAAAATATTATGAAAAATATGAGGTATTAGAATTGTGTAAGGATACTAAAGATAGATATACGTGGATTAGTAATCCTTGGCCTTGGGATGGAGGATATTATGTTTAAGTATGATAAGAAGCTTCAATATCCTATAGATATTAAGAAGAAAGATTTAAAAATGGCTAAATATATTTTAACGCAATTTGGAGGTTCTAACGGAGAACTTGGAGCAGCGTTAAGATATTTTAGTCAAAAATTTAGTATGCCAACTGAAGAAGGTAAAGCACTTTTAAATGATATTGCTACTGAAGA
>CAKOJI010000017.1 GCA_934089255.1 uncultured Bacilli bacterium
CCTTCTACTATACATATAGCCACTTTTTTTGCATTTCCTTTTTTTTCTTTAAAAAAAATAAAAAAAAGTACAAAACTTACGTACTTTTTTGAAACTTTACACATTTTCTTCTATATATTCTAATAATTTTAAAAACATATTAATATATCTAGGATGTAATCCACTTCTCTTTAATTTTCTAATATTAATTCTTTTCTTTCTTATTTCATCATTACTAAACATTATACTATTAACTAATCCTTTTAACTTAGTTTCTATTTTCAAATCACTTATAATATTATCTATATCATTATTTATAATTCTAGAAGAATCTATTTCAATATCTTGACCCTTACAATTAATAGTAACTTGTTTAAATGAATTAATATTATCTAACTCAATAACAAAATCATTTTCATCTAAATAATATTTAAAACTATCTAATTTATCTTCACCTACGTATATAGTAATATCATTAGGTAGTCTAGTATTTCTGAACCTAATAATAAACTTTCTTATACTAGGTATTAAAGAAGAATCAGTAATATCTTGTCTAATAATAACAGTATAATTATTTAACATATAATTATAATCTATTATAGTTTTTACATACTTATCTTTATTTAAACTAACTCCGTCATCTTCATATAAAGTATAAGTATTAGATTTACCAGGAAATATATGTATTATAAATCCATCTGGATTTTTACTACTATTCATATTATCTTCACTTATTATACCTAATGGAATAATACTACCTTGTGTTGCAAACACTGGATAATCTTCATCTTTATAAAAAGATATATACCTCCTATTACCAACATATTTTATACCAGTTTTAAAATCATACCAAACACCACTTGGTAAAAATATTTTATGTACAGTTCTATTCATTACTACATCTTTCTGTTTAGTTATTGGAGAAATAAGTAAAGAATTACCAAAATAATATTCATTTTTATAATCTACTTCATCATATATTTCAGGATAATTATAATAAAGTGGTTTTATAAAAGGTAAACCTGTATTACTATAATTATAACTTTCAGTATACAAATACGGTATTAACATAACTCTTAATCTCATATAGTAAGAAACTATATTTAACGTATTCATATCCCATTTCCAAGGTTCTCTTTTATAATAATGACTATCATCACTTGATAAACGATTTATTGAACTAAATGTACCAAATTGTATATATCTTCTATATAATTCATCATCTTCTATACCACCAAAATAACCACCAATATCATTAGATATAAAATTCAACCCCATATTAGAAGCACTAGAATTATATAGAGGCAAACTATTTAAAACTTTCCAACTAATTAACGTTTTACCAGTATAAATAGAATTAGTAGTATGAGTATCTATTAAACCATTCCTACTTAATATAGGATTCTTTAAATTTTTATCTTTAAAGTATTTAGAATGATAATAATTTAATACTCTTAAACAATATAAATCTTTAATATTATTATAATCTATTAAAAAACCACTAACACCATTGTTAACCAAATTATCTATAAATATATTAAAATAACTATCTATCATCTTTTTATTATATATATTTAAGTTTATATCTTCGCTCTTATTTTCTATACCCACACTATTTATAAAATCATTTATCTTTTGTTCATTTTTACTAATTACTAAAGGATTTATAGTAACACCTAAATATATATTCTTATCCTTTAAATAATTAATAAAATTATTATAATTAATAAATAAATCTTTATTCCAACTTAAACCATATAAACTACTTTTATTACTATGCCAATAATTACCTAATAATATATAATTTATAGGAATATTATTCTTATTAAATTTATTTATTAAATCTTTAATATTTTGATCAGTATAATACTCATTTTTATTCCATATATTACCTAACATATATCTAGGAATATTAATTGGATATGTAGTTAATTTAAAATAATCTCTTAAACAAAGACCAAAATCTCTTTTATACATAAATAAATAAGTATCTATTTCATTTACACTTCTTTTATAAAATTCATCATTTTTTATAATTAATGAGTTAGAATCATCTATACTAACAAAACCGTCTGTAGAATATAATCCATTATTATTTAAATTTATATTTTCTATTCCATCTATAGAATAATTAATAGTTTTAAAATTTCTAGCTTCTACGTGATTAAAATACCAATACTTATCTGTATCTTTTAATAAAACTTTTAAATTCTGTTCAGGAACAAACTTAGTACCATAAAAACTTTTTTCTTTTTCATATTCTAATTTAAAATAACTAGTTTCTATTACTAAATATTTTTCATCTTGTTTAACATCAAATTTAGGAATACTAAAATTTCTATTTCTAGCAAACTCTGTTAATTCATCTAAAAACTCTCCAGTTTCACTATATTCCATTCTTATTAATATTTCACTTAAAACAGTAAATCTATATTTTTTACCCATTATAATATTAGTATTCATATTATCACCTATCATAAATATTGTATCAAAAAAAACATTATAAATAAACTTTTTTTATAATGTTTAATTAACTTTCCCTAACGTATATATATTTTCTCTATTAAGTAATAATTCTTTTTTATTTAAACTATCTAATATACTCTTAACTTTATTAGCATAATCTCCAGAATCACTATAACTAATTAAATCAATATTCTTATACTTTTTAATCTTTTTATCACTACTACTTATTAAATAATATATTTTCTTATTTAATTTAACCGCATTCTTTATTTCAAAACTTAAAAATATATTACATTTACTTAAATCACATATAACAACATCACTTTTATTTAAAAGTTCTTTAATATAAGTAGTTTTAAAATTCTCTGACATAGGTAATATTAGAAAATAATCTTTCATTAACCCTAATTTAAGTAAAGGTTTATAAATATTATTTTTATAATCTACTTTATCAGAATGCATTATATAAACATTTAATTTCATATTTACTCTATTCTATAACATAAGGACTAGTACTAGTTCCTATGCCACTCGAAATAACTGTACCTGGTAATAAAACAACAACAGGTCTAACATAATAACTAGAATAAGCAGAGCCTTTATGATATAAAGCACCTTTATTAGAAATGACAAATATTCTCGAAGCAGCTAAAATACTAGATACATTCATACTCTTTTCCCAAAAACTAGGTGATAATGTCCACTGCCATTTATTATTTATAAACAAGTAATAATACTGATTTGTTGTAGTTGTTGAAACACTAGACCTACCACCAGCATAAGCAACTTCTTCTGCAGTAATTGCGCCTACATACATACTAGTACCATCCCTATATTTCGTTATTTTATTTTCTATAGGACATTTTAAATTCAATGAACTTTTACTTTGAGTAACTAACCTATCATAGGCACCATAACTACGATTACCACTGCTATCATATTTAATAAAATTATCATCATAACACCATTCTTCATTTTTTAATTTATTCAAGTATGAAGATATATTTGTTGTTTGAAAATTTCTCAATGAATCAGCCAAACCATTTTCAAAACCTAAAAAATCCATATATTTATCAGAATTATAACCGTAATTTGCGGTAGTACCTAACGGAGTATCTAAAAGTAATTTTACACTCCCATCACCACTCACACGTATAATTCTCCATGTTTTACCCGCAAAACTTACATAATTATTTTTTACATTTCCCCTAAAATAAAATGTTTTTCCATAGTCATCCATGGTTTGTGACAAATCTGCTTCTTTAGAAGCACTAACTTCTGATGCAACATTTGTTGTAGGAGTTGGTCTATATTTAGCAGTTCCAGACTGTTCTTCTGTATCAGTTACTCCTATTGCATTTTTTATAACATTATATGCTAATGTATTTTCTCCATAAGTTTCATCTTTATTTGTATGTAACTGTACTTTAAATCCAAAAACATGTCCACTATCAGAATCTTGACTCTCTGTAGATGTATTATAATTTATTTTTAATGCATATGTATATACATCATTTGGTTTAGTTAATACTTCATCTGTCTTTATATATTGATTTACTATAGGAAACGTACCACTTGCAATTACTTCTGCACTACTTAAATTACTAGACGTAATTGTATTATTTCCACTTTTTCTATACAAAGTATACGTTATATCCTGTACTCTTATAAAATTATTTTCTACTTCATCTAAATATATATGATATATTACTTCTACATTTCCCGTATTAGTTGCTGTAAATATTTTTAAATATTGATATCCAGGACTTATAGTTTCACCGGACGATGTATTAGATATCTCTTTATATGTAACACTTACTTTTTTAGCTGTAAAACTCATCTTTTTACTATTAGAATTACCAAGTATCCTAGTTCCAATATAAGCAAAAGTAAACCCTATAATAGAAACTAACACAACAAATAAAAGAGTTATATAAATTATTTTCTTCTTTCTATTCATTAAATCACCAGCCTTCTTTTATAAATAATATTGTTAGAAAAATTAACAAATAATTAGACTAAATGGAATTTATATTATTAAAAATTACTCACCTATTCTATAAGGATTAGCTTTAGTACCACTTCCTTCTCCTAATTCTATAGATGATAAGAGCGTAATTGTAGGACGGAACGAGCGGTCGTAATCGCTGTACACATAGTTGTAGTTGACGTTACCATTGTTGTTCACGTAGAATGCGAAATCGTGGTTAACGTTGAAGTAGTAAGGTGACAAAGACCAAAAATATAATGAATTAGATTTTTGATAATCATTTAATAAATAATAACTAGCATTATTAGCAGACACTCTACCACCGGCATAAATTATTTCATCCACTGTTAATGTTCCTACATACATATCAGTATTATCAGCAAATTTAGTTATTACTGTTCCATTACATTTTAATGTTGGCTCTTTTGTAGCTTTTCCGCTTAAACGAACATATGAGTCATAATAAAATTTCGTTCCTTTAATTTGGTTATCTAATACTTCTTGACTAGTTAATGCTGTAGTATTATTGCTACTAGTAGCATACGCTTTATCATTTAAACACCAGTCTCCAACTTTTAATAAATCTAAATAATTTGCTAAAGGTCCAGTTTGAAAATTCTTAAATGCTGTTGCCATTGATTTAACATTATTTGTTCCACCATTTAAATAATTTATTAAATACTCTATATTTGAATTTTTTGTTCCATCGGAAGCGGTTAATGTATTTACTGCATGTTGTGTATACCCGAAATTACCAGTTTTTGTTGTTCCACCAGTGATAGTTGGTATATTCCAATTACCATCACTATTTTTACACTCACTATCTTGATCTTCTAATATTAACCGCACACTTCCATCCCCGAGTACACGAACTATCCTCCAACACATATTTGCAAAATCTACATAATTATCTTCCACTCCACCTCTATAGTAATAACTTACTCCATAATCATCCATCGCTACACTAAGTTCCTTTTCTAAAGAACTCGTAGCAGGAGATATTTTTTTATATTTCATGGTTATATTGCTTGAACTACTCGTAGGAGCAGTGGTCACTTTATATATATTTGATAAATTTATAGTTGCCTTTTTGGTATCTGTACTAGAAGAATTACCACTTGCACTAGTAGATACTAAATATTTTCCAACAAGTATACTATTACAAGCTCCATCATCATACTTACATGTAGAAACACCTGTTAAAGTAAATTTACCAGTACGTTCATTTATTGTATAACCAGTTCCATATGTCCAATAATAGCCTTGATAAGTAGTAGATACAGTCATATTAGACTCTGTTGTCGCTTCATAAACTTTGTCAGAATAATACTTAAATGAAGAGGCTTCTTCAGCTACCTTAGTCTTAGGAGTCATAACAAACTCAGTTCCATTAGTTTTTTTCATAGAATTATCTAGTATATTATAAGCTAAAGTACCTTTCGTAAAATTATTAACGATATCACCATGAAGTTGTACTTTAAAACTAAATGTATGTCCTTGATCTTCATCTTGATTTTCTTCTGAATTAATATAATTTATTTTTAAAGCATAAGTATAATAATCATTAGGAGTTTCTATAGTTTGATTTAATAAAATATAATTGTTTGATTTAGGTAAAATACCTGAAGCTACTATATCACTATCACTTAAATTACTAGTATCTATTGTATTATTACCTGCTTTTCTATATAAAGTATACGTTATATCTTGAATTCTAATAAAATCGTTAACAACATTATCTAAATATATATGATATGTTGCACTAGTATCACCTATATTTTTTGCAGTAAATACCTTTATAGTTTCATATCCTGGTTCTATTATTTTACCAGATATTTCTTCTGATAAATCAGTATATTCTACAACCTTTTTTGCACTAGATACAGAAATACTCTTAGCATTAGTATTTCCATTTATTTTAGTTATAAAATAACCATATGTTAAACCTAATAGCATTAAACCTACTAAAGTTATACCAGTTATACTAACAATTATTTTAGTCTTTCTATTCATATTATCACTCTCAATATTGTATACATATTTTACTACTATTAATGATACCATATTTTATACTTTGTAGTCAATTTGTATTATTAAATTTTTTCAAAAAAAATATTACTTATTAAGTAATACTTTTAAAGTTCTAATCATTTGTGCTGTATAACTCATCTCATTATCATACCACGCAACTACTTTTACTAACTGTTTTCCATCTACATCTAATACTTTAGTTAATTCCCCATCTACTAAAGCACCACTTCTAGCACCTAATATATCACTAGAAACTATAGGGTCAGTAGTATATTTTAAAAAGTCAGTTTGATTATTTTTAAATATGTTGTTTATTTCCTCACTAGTAACACTTCTTTTTAGTTCAAGTGTTAAATCAATTAATGAACCATCACCAACTGGTACTCTAAACGCACCACCATCTAACTTACCATTTAATTCTGGTATTACCTTCCCAATAGCAGTAGCTGCTCCAGTAGAAGACGGAACTATATTTAAACTAGCTGCTCTACCACGTCTTGATTTTATTCCTTTTTTATGTGGCACATCAAGAGTAGCCTGATCATTAGTTATTGCGTGTACAGTAGTCATAAATCCTTTTTCTATACCAATTTTTTTATTTAATAAATCTAACACTGGTGCTAAACAATTAGTAGTACAACTAGCAGCACTAATAACTGTCTCACTTCCATCTAATATATTATCATTAACACCATAAACAATAGTATCCATATTACTCTTACCAGGTGCAGAAATAATAACATGTTTGGCACCTGCTACTATATGTTTATAAGCATCTTCTAACTTAGTAAATAAACCAGTACACTCCAATACTACATCTATACCTAACTCTCTATGTGGAAGTAAACTAGGATCTTTTTCACTATAAACTTTTATTTTTCTACCCTTATAAATTAATGAATCACCTTCATAAGAAATTTCATCTTTATCAAATCCCCTATGATTAGTATCATATTTTAAATAATATGCTAATTCTTCTGCACTAGTTAAATCATTAATTAATGCAACTTCCATATCACTTTCTTCACTTATTAATCTAAAAGCTAATCTACCAATTCTACCAAATCCATTTATTGCAATTTTCTTCATATCTATCCCTCACCCTTCATTAAATTCAGATTTGCCAATAAATTCTCTTAAAACATTATCACTTGCTAAATATTCACTACTAATAGGAAAAAATATTTTTAAACTATCTAATAACCTTCTAGCCATATCATAATATGGACTATCCATCTTAACTGTATATAAAAGTGGTTCTACATAAACTTTTAAAACACCTATTTCATATACATAACTAGTATTAAGTACTATATCTGCTTCACTAGTATATGGAAATATATACTTTTCTTCCCCATCACGTACATTACTCCAAGTTTCTAAAGTCTTCTCAACATTAACTCCTCTAGTTCTATTATCTCTTACTATTCTTCTTAATAATCTATTATCAGTAGTAGAAATATAATTATGTCTATCTAAAGTAAGCGGAGTTAATGGACTAACATATATTTTATATTTTAACCTTTTATCTATATTTTTACTAACTACTTGATTTAAACTATGTAAACCTTCAACAATTAAAATATCATTTTTTTCTAATCTAACAGGATCATTATTAAAACTCTTAGATGCAGTAGTAAAAGTATAAGTAGGTAGTACAACACTCTTACCATTTAATAAATCACTCATTTGTTTTCTAAATAATACTAAATCTATTGCATTTATATTTTCAAAGTCTTTCTTACCATCAACAATACCAATTTCTTCTAATTCTTTATAATAATTATCTAAACTAATTTTAATAGTATTCTTACCTAAAGCATTTAAAAATAATGCTAACTTCCTACTACTAGTAGTTTTACCACTACTACTAGGTCCCCCTAAAAATATTACCTTTTTTTTAAGTCTAACAATATCTTGAGCAACCTTCATAATAGAATTATCTACAATAATATCATTCTTTCTAATAAAATCTTCTATTTTACCATCAGATATTATTTTATTAAGATCACATACATACCTTACCCCTTGTTTATTAATCCATTCATTATAATGATCAAACTCAGTTTTTAAATTCTTTTTATAAATAAATTCTCTTTTATTATCTACATTATCTATTAAAACAAAATCATTATTATCAAGATTAACTATTTTAAAATTATTAATCTCATTAGTATTATTAACAATATTAGAATAAAAATAACCATATTTACCTAATAACTCATTAAATACTATAGTTTCATTAATAATATTATCTACACTTCTAGCCTTCTCATCTTCATTATATCTATTATAATAATTAATAGCATCTTTACTAGATACATTAAGTTTTAATATAGGATAACCACCACTAATATATTCTTTTATTTTATTAGTTAATAGTTTTATATCAGCACTAGTAATTTTTTTATTAGTAATAAATTTACCTCTCATACCTATATCTAAACTATGACAAAACTTAACATCACAATCAAATACCTCTTTAGTAGCTATAATAAATAAAAACTTTAATCCCGCTTTTTCTTCTTTCATATTTAACCTCTCTACTATATAAATATATTCTATCATAATAATAAATATTTTGTCATATTTTTTTTAGTATTATATTTTTATTTTTATATAAAATATTATTAGGTGATAAATTAAATGATTATTCCAACTATTCAAGAAAGTACATTAAAAGGAGATAAAGTATATGATATATTTTCTAAATTATTAGAAAATAGAATAATATTTATTAATGGTGAAATAAACGATACTTTATCTAACTTAGTTATATCTGAATTATTATATTTAGATTCAATAAATACTAATGATATAGAAATATATATTAATAGTCCAGGAGGCAGTGTTACAAGTGGTCTTGCAATAATAGACACTATGAATTTTATTAAAAGTGATGTTAGAACTATAGTAACTGGCCTAGCAGCAAGTATGGCATCTATAATATTAGCAAGTGGAACAATTGGTAAAAGAGCCTCTTTAAAAAATTCAGAAATAATGATACATCAACCACTAGGAACATCAAGTGGTCAAGCAACAGACATTGAAATACAAGCAAAAAGAATTGTTAGTAAAAAGAAATTAATTAACAAAATGTTATCAGATTTAACTAAACAAAGTATAAAAAAAATAGAACGTGATACAGAAAGAGATAAATTTTTTACTAGTTCTGAAGCACTAGAATACGGTTTAATAGATACAATAATTTAAAAAGATGAATATTATACCTTATTATATTCATCTTTTGTTATACACATAGTTATTAATCTTTCATTATTATTAAATTTCTTTAAATGAGTATCTTGTTTTAAATCTTTAAAACCATTTTTAGTTAATATTTTTAAAGCATCTGTTCTATTATAAGGTACAGTACAAATTAAACTATTAAAATCATATTCATTAAAAGCAACATTTAATAATTCTTTTAATGCTTCAGTACCATATCCTTTATTTCTAAATTTATATTCTATAGTAATACCACAACTATGTTCTAACTTTACTTCATCAAATCTAAAATTAACATAACCTACTTGCATATTTTCTTCTTTATCTATTATATACGCAAAATATCTATTCTTATCATTCATTTGCCTTTTATACCATTTAACATTATCAAACTTAATAATACATCCAGTATCTTTATCATATCCATCTAAATTTAAATCATATCCAGCATTATACTCCATAGTGCGTTCATCTCTTAATAAGTATTCATAATAATCTAATTCATCAAACGTAGGAACATATAAAAATATTTTACTATTATCTTTTGCATATTTTTTTAAATACAAAAATATTTCATTAACTAATCTAGTTACAAATTCACTAGATTTATACGCTGCTAAATCTTCTTGATACTCTCCACCATCAGCCATATCAGAAACAGTTCTAACTGACAGAAAAGGTACATTATTAAGTTGACAAGTATGTGCAATAGAAGCGCTTTCCATATCAACTATACTAGCACCAGTTCTAAGTAATATATTATTTTTAATTTTTTCATCTTGTATAAAAGCATCTCCACTACATATTGGAGCAATATGAGCATTATTTATATTCATAGCATTTATAACACTCTTAGCAAGTTCAATTAATATATTATTAGCAAGTATTTTACCATTATTAGGTACATATGATTCCATTATTTTTACAGGATAAAAATCATGATACGTAGCATAATTAGATATTACTATATCCATTACTTTTAAATTATTATTTAAAGCTCCTGCGACACCAGAATTAATTACTGCATCAACATTATATTTATCTATAATATATTGTGTCATAGCAGCACTATTAGTTTTACCAACACCACTCATTGCTACTACAATTCTCTTATCATTAAATTCATTAACATAAATATCTTTATTTTTTTTATCTTTTTTTAAATCATAATTCTTTATTAGTATATCTATTTCATTTTGCATTGCACCAATAACACCTATTGTTGTCATTCTATCACTCCTATTATAATTGTACCAAATTTTTACTAATTTGTTTTATTTTTTTAATAGTTTATAAAAAAAATAATGACATTCTTACATATCATTACTTTTTCTTTTTTTCTTTAAATGTTGATTAGTAATTTTAGTATTTTCAGGCTCAGTCAAAGACAATAAATTAAATAATGAAATTTTTAACTTAAACTCTATTTCTCCATTATATTCATCAACAAATTCCAAAATAGTATTATACATATTACCAGTATTTATTATTTTAACACCACCATGCGATATAGAATTTCTAATGCCATTAATAATTGAAAAATTTCTAAAATATTCTTCATTTTCTATCTTACCTAATAATTCTTTTTTATATTCCTCCAAATTAATATACTTAAATAAATAGATTTCATACTCTTTATCTAAATTTAAAATTCTATTATTTAATTCTTCTAATGTACTTTTTAAGTGACTTTTTTCTTCACCTGTTAACATATTACATTTTTTTATAAGAGATTTTCTCTGTTCTATTAAACAAGAACAATTTTTCATTTTTTTTAACATTTGTTTATTTAAACCACTTAATTTATTATCAAGTTCTTTTATTAAATTATTTTTTCCAGTATCAAATAATTTATTAATACTAGGTTTTATCTCATTTAAATTTAAATCATTAAAATTTAAATCATTTTGTGTATAAATATAAACCTTATTATATTTATAAATATTTTCTAAAGGATAACAATAAGCAAAATATATCATTGCCAAATTTATTACTGACAAAATTTCTGTATGTGAAAGTGATATTTGAAAATATTCATCATCTTTATTTTTTAATTTTATATATTCATCAAAATTATTAATATTTAACTTAAACATATCACCTAAAATACTTTTAATTTTTTCCATTGCTGAAACCAAAGGATTATTACCAAACTCACTAGTTAATATTTTATATATTTCTTCTCCAAAAGTATATATTATATTATGTAAATAATTCACATCATAATTATAAGATTCATTTATATTATCCATAACTTCTTTAAATAGAAAATATTTTTGATTAAAACTTTTCATTTTATGATTTTTTATATCCAATACATAATTATTATTAAAAAATTTTTTAATTTTTTGATCCATTTCTCTAGAAGTTAATTCATTACAATTTAAAACAGTATTTATACACTTTTCTAAATATATTTTTTCTTCAGAAGTTAATTCTCTACCATCACATCTAAATAAAGTATATTCTTTCAAAGTATAAAATTTTAATAATTCTTCTAACTCTTTTTCATTAACAATTAATTTATCTATTTTACCTTTACTATCAAATAATAGTCTAAAATTTTTATATTTATTACATTTATATCGAGCATTTAGTTTATCTGTTAATTGCATATAAAAAGCTATGAAAGTTCCTATATTAATAGGTACATTTTTATTATTAATATTAAAATATGCACACCCATCAGACAAATAATAATCTCCATGAGCCAATTTATTTCTAATAGTAGCAAATACATTTGCTGCATTAACATCATCAACATCTTTTATAAATAATAATATTTTTTCCAAATCATTATCACTCATTAATGTTTGATAATTTATACCATCTGCATTTTCAACAATGTTTTCTTTATTAAAGATAACATCAAATATAATAATCCCAAACAAAGATAAAAAAATCGTATCTTTTTCTAAATCACCACCAGAAATAAATTTCAAAAATATATCAGACAAACAATTATATAGAATTGTCATACTATCAATTTTTTTATTCATAAAATCACTTCTTTTTGTAAAAATATATTCTAGCAAAAATAATAATTATGTCAAGAAAAAAGACCATTAGGCCTAATATTCATAAACACCATGAATTTTTTCTAATTGTTCATTATTTAAATCATTAACTTCCCATTTGTTATCAACTTTAGTTAAAACAAAATCAATTGTATAATCAACGGTTTTATTAACTTTATCTAATTTATCAAGTTTATAATCTGTAAATAATGATTTATCATAAGTACCATCTTTTTTAAATTTGTCAGGATTTTCTGTTAAATAAGTATTTGCTTCTTTTTCTGCAGTATAATAATCATAAACTGTTATTTGAGCTGTAACTGTTGCAGTATCACCATCTATTTTTTCATCTTTAATTTCATATTTCATATCTTTAAATTGTTTTAAATAAATATCCTTATATTTTTTAGACTGTTCATCAGTTAAATCAGAATCATTTATATAATCATCTAATTCAACGACAATTTCTTCGTCATTAGTATTATATTTAGAAAGTAACCTTTCAACAGCACTAGTAGGTGTATTCCCTAAACTACAAGCAGTCATAAATAACATAATAAAACATAGTACACTGAATAGAATTTTCTTTTTCATATATCCTCCTCAGTACTACTATGTACAATTATTTTTACTTTATTCACTAATTTCAAAATTATTTAAATTTCCATTTTCATCAAGTATCTTATTAACACTTTCAGTTGCTTTATTTAATTTATCAGAACATATTTTAATCATTTTCATAGCTTCACTATATTTTTCTATACTAGTTTCTAAATCAATATTTCCACTTTCTAAATCTTTTATTATTTTTTCTATATTAACTAGCAACTCATCAAATTTCATTTCTTCCATTATTCACTTTTCCCTTCTACTATTGCTTCTATATTTCCTTTATATAATTTAATTTCTATCTTATCTTTAACATTAATACTATCTATATCTTTAATAAGTTTACCATCTTTTTTAACAACACTATAACCTTTACTAAGAATATTTAATGGATTTAATAAATTAAGTTTATTAAGTAATAATTCATAAGTATTATTATAATTATTAAGTAAACTATCTGGATTATTTAACGTATAATTAGTTTTAACATTTGATAATCTTTTTTGATTAGTATCAATTATATATTTAATTCTACTATTTAAATTATTTATTAAATTATCTAATTTTTGTTCTCTAATTTCAAATGTTGCTAAAGGATTTGATAAAACATAACAAGATTTAAAATTATCTATTTTTTTAGTATAACTATCTAAAATATTTTTTAAATCCTTATTAAGTCTAATATTAAGTTGATTTAAAAAATTTACTACATCAATCATATTTGGTACTGCCATCTCTGCAGCACCAGTAGGTGTAGGCGCTCTTAAATCACTTACAAAATCACTTATAGTAAAATCAATTTCATGTCCTACTGCTGAAATAATTGGAGTTTTAGCATCATATATAGCTCTTGCTACTATTTCTTCATTAAAACTCCATAAATCTTCAATAGAGCCACCACCACGGCCAACAATTAGTAAATCCATACCGTATTCATCTGCAATTTTTATTTGTTTTACTATATCGTTAGCGGCATACTCGCCTTGTACTAAAGCCGGAAAAAGAATAGTTTCTGTAATTGGAAATCTTCTTTTTATAGTACTTAATATATCTCTAATAGCAGCTCCTGTAGGTGCTGTAATTATACCTATTTTTCTAGGAAATTTAGGTATTTTCTTCTTATGCGATTCTAAAAATAATCCTTCATTAGATAATTTTTTCTTTAATTCTTCAAACTTTAAATATAAGTTACCTAATCCATCTCCTATCATTTCAGTAACATAAATCTGATAACCACCATTTGGTTCATATACGCTTACTCTACCACACACCAAAACTTTCATACCATCTTTAGGAACAAAATTAAGTTTACTAGCATTAGTAGAAAACATAACTGCATTAATTCTACTATATTCATCTTTTAAAGTAAAATATAAATGTCCTCTAGTATGTCCCTTAAAGTTAGATATTTCTCCCTTTAAAAAAAGAGTTTGTATATTAGGATCTGTATCAAACTTATTTTTTAAATATTTATTTAATGTTGTAACTGTTATATATCTTCTTTCCATATCATCACCAATTTAAAAAAGATAAAATTATTCATTAACTATTTTATCTAATACTGCATTAATCATTTTTCTTACATTATCATCGCTATATTTTTTAGCTAAATCAATAGCTTCATTAATAACAACTATCTTAGGAGTATCCATATAATTAATCTCATAAATAGCCATTCTTAAAATAGAAGCCCCTATAGTTTCTAATCTATCTATCGTCCAATCTTTTAAATATTTATTAGCTATATCATCTATTTCTTCACGATTATTTATAACCCCATTAACCATTTCATTAACAAATTCATTTTGTATTTCTACATTTTCTTTTATTACTTCATCTAAGTTATATTCAAATTTATTCTTATCATACATTTCAATTTGATATAAAATAGTCATAACTTTTTCTCTTAATTCACTTCTACTAACAGACATACATATCACCTACCTAATTATAACATAATTTATTAATTCTTTTTATATTTTTTATAATACTTACAATATGAAGTTAACAAACATTCATTACAGTTAGGTTTTTTACTTTTACAAATATATCTACCAAACAAAACTAATTGATGATGCGTTCTACTCCATAAATTTTTAGGTATTTTTTTCATTAATTTATTTTCAACTTGTAAAACATTATCTTTATCATTCGCTAATCCTAATCTTTTTGACACCCTATCTACGTGTGTATCTACCGCAATTAATGGTTCATTATAAATATTTGATAAAACAACGTTAACAGTTTTTCTACCTACACCACTTAAACTTTCTAAGTATTCTCTATCATTAGGAACTTTACCATCATAATCTTTTAATAAGCTTTTAGCAATATTTATTATATATTCACTTTTCTTCTTATAGTTTCCACAACTATATATTATCTTTTCAATATCACTCTTCTTAGCATTACTTAAACTTTTTAAATCATATTTACTCCATAATATTTTAGTAACTTTATTAACTCTAGCATCCGTACATTGAGCTGATAAAACAGTTGCAATAAGTAATTCATAATCTTTTTTATAATCTAACTCACACCTAGGATTCTCTATCATTTTATCTAAACCAGATAATATTTCATTAATTTTCATCTAACCAATTATATTCAAAGAAAGTAGTTGTATCTTTCTTTTCTTCCTTTTTATATTTATTTTTTATTACATCTTCTACTGTTTTATATCCCTTTTTATTCCACTCATATATTATTTTATCTATATATCTTAAATTACTTACACCATTATAAGTTGCTTCTTTCAAAGCTTCTTTAATTATATCTTCATTCATACCACTATTAATCCAAGCATTAATAAATTCATACTCCATAGGAGTAAGTGGTCTTGCAAACTCTTTTTCAAACAATGTAAATATATTGTCCTCGGCACGATCTTTTACTTTTTTATTTATATTTGTTGCAGCAAGCTTATATATCTCATCTAAAGATATTTCTTCAATCACTCTATCTCCATCTTTAGTTATCTTTGTATTTACTAAATTTTTATCTGTTAAACTTGAAAACGCAGACAATATCTCACTATTATCTAACGTAGTAATTTTTTTTATCAAATTCAAATCTAATTCTGGATGTTCTTGATTAGTAAGATATATTAATAGTAATGTTTCATTTATATTTAAATTATTTTCTTTTATTATTTTAAATAAAAACGGTCTAATTATATAATCTTTATTTTTAATAATACTATAAATTACTTCATTACTCATAAATACACCTACTTTCTAATAAATTTAACTATATCTTTATTTTTATTTTTTAATTTACCATCTAATATATTAACTTCAATCTTTTTATAAATCTCATTAACTCCATTATAACAATTATTATTTAATTTAACTATACTTTCTAATGAAATTTTTATATCTTTTCTAGATTTTATAGGTAAATACTTATATTTTTTATTAATAATTTTATAATCTACACCAAGTACTTCACCAGCAATACTATTAATATATAAACCATAATAATATAATGTTTGATTATTTATTTCATTTAACTTTATAATCAAACGACATTTATTTATAATATCTTTCTCTGATTTAGTAAAAGGATACAACTCACTATATTCTATCTGACTATATATACCCAATATATCTTTAGTATATTTAATTTTATCTAAATCATAATTTATTCCTAACGAATCACATAAATCTAAATATTCAATAAGTTTTAAACCCATTAATTTATTTTCACAAGAAAATATCTTATCTAATTCTTCTTTTTTTCTAAAATAACTTATTTTATTAAATAATTCTTTATTATTTTTAATAAACACTAATATATTATCATCTAATTTAAAATTGTATTTTATACTAAATCTTATTCCCCTAAGTATTCTTAATGGATCTTCTAATAGTTTCTTTTTAGTATCACCAACACATCTAATAACTTTGTTATTAATATCTTGTAATCCATTATAATAATCAAATATTTCTCCACTATAATTCATAATTAACGTATTCATTCTAAAATCTCTTCTTTTTAAATCTGATTTCAAATCATCAATATACGTTGTTTTAGTTGGAATATGATTTACATAATTAGATTCTTTTCTATATGTAGTAATATCTATATTATATTTTTTAGTAATTAATCTAACACAACCAAATTCTTCTTTAGTATCTTTATCTAATTTAAAAATTCTAATAATATCTTTTGGTAAAGCATTAGTACATATATCTATATCACTAGTCTCAATACCCATTAATTTATCTCTAACATATCCACCAACAATATAAGCTTCATACCCATTTTTTTCTATTTTTTTTAATATATTAATTAATATTTTATCCATTTTACCTTCCTAATATCTATATAAAAACGTAACAATATTATCTATTAAAAATACCATTACAAATAATATAGAAACATATTTTTTTATTACTTTACTATTTTCTAAAAAACTACATAATTTTGGTTCAATAAAATATATTAAAAACATAGCACCTACTGAAAAACTTAAAACACTTCTTAAGCAAACATAACCACCAATATTTAAAAATAATCCAGTATAATCCCACCAAGTTCTATTATATACCCTAAACATTATATCTCCAGTTATATATTCTAATACACCAGTTATTAATATCGATAGTAAAAAAACTAATATAGGATACTTTTTAAATCGTTTTAACAATAAGTTTAAAAATACAGCTCCCCAACCATAAACTGGTAAGTAAGGTCCATATAAAAAACCACTATTGATTAATTTATGATCTACTACTAAATAAAATATTTCCTCGTATATCCATCCTACAAAACAGCCTATCATAAATATTAATATCCAATAATATATTTTATTTTTACTACTCATAAACTATCACCAATTTTATTATACTATCTATTATTATCTATAAAAAGAATTATTTATTTAATTTACAGTAAAGAAAAAAAGATTTTAACCTTTTTCTTACTAATTTAGTTCATCTAACAACTGTTTCAAAATTTTATCTATATCAGTAAAAAAAACATTATATCCTTGTTATTTTAATTTTAATAAAGTTTTAAAATTACTAATTATTTCATGCTTTAATATACTACCTACTTTTGTTGGTACTCTGTTGAGACCCAAATGACACGTTTTGAGTCTTAACATCTTGAGGCGTTAGAGCAATTTTAAATTCAGAACCTGTTTTTTAGTTGGCATTATGCCGACTTGGTAGTGTGTTACTATCTTGTCTTAAAGATAGTCTTTTGCGAAAATCCATTAATTATTCAATTTCTCTTTGGTTTTTTGCTATTAATTATCTTCTTTTCATATTTTGAATAGTTAATTCTAACTTTTTATGAGGATCTTCCCATCCTTGAGGTTTGATAACTTTTCCCATCTCATTATAATGTGGCTTGCCATCAGGCCATAATTTACTCATATTAGCATTTTGCACTATATAGAATAATTCATCTGGTTCAATTCCCATTTCTACTAAAGTACCTAATGCAAAATATATTGTATCTATCGTAGCATCTGCTTGTTCTACTATATCTTGTTTTTCAGATGCTTCTAAAAATTCGTTTATTTCTTCTAGCATTCAAGCATATCTTTTTTTAGTTCTTTCAAGTGGTAATGTAATAGGTGTTTCCGAATATGGAGGCCCAAAAGCCTGTTGAAATTTTTTAACTTCATTATATTCTTTATTCATATCAAATCACTTCTTTATGTTTTTTTAATAATATTTTTTCATATGTTTCCTGTGAATTTTTAAAACCATTTAAAGTCAAAATATATCTACATATTTCTCCAACATTTGATACTTCTGTTAAAAACTCATTATTTTTAATTAATTCATTATCTTTATCTCTAAAATATAAAGTTTTTATTTTATTGCCACTTAATAGTTTACAAGCAGATGGGTTATCATCAATCATTAAATCAATTCCTAGTTCTCTACATTTAGATACCTTATCTTTAATACCCCAATATATATTGTCAGTTGGAATATTATTTTTTTGGAATACTTGAATTACAGCTTCTTTAGTTTCTTTTTTTATGGTTCCCCTTGCAGTTATAAATAAATATTCATAACCTTCTAACTGAAATAACTCTAGCATTTCTTCAACCAATGGAATTAGTGGGGTTGAGTTTATTGTTGCATATACTAAATAGTTATCAATAAATGTTTTCTTTTCTTCGTCGGTCCAAACATATCTTTTTAAATAATCAAATTGATTTGAATCTTTTACTCCATCTTTTCTCAATATTAACAAATCATATAATTCTGCATATGATCGCATAGTTCTTTCAAAATCTAATATTATTCCATCAATATCTAATCCTATTTTCATTATTTCTTCCTCAAAATCAACGATTTATCTTTAACCCAAGCTTCACTAATTTTAGGAGATTCATAAAAATTAGCATCTACAGTATATCCTGTCAACCATTTAATAACCCTAACATCAGATGTTGTAAGCATTTGTGGAATATGTATAATATTTCCGCTAATATGAGCACAATCTTCTGTAGGAAATTCACAAATACCTTTTTGTTTTAATATGCATACATGATCTTTCTTATTTATTATTTCATACTCAAAAGGTATGATATCATGCAAATCATTCTCAAGTGGCAAACTAGATTTAAATTCTTTACACTTTTCTTGCATAACACAATTATTGCATCCTAATTCAGATGGTCTATAATAATGTGCATTATAATCTCGAGGCAAATCGTGTACATAAGAAAACAAACAAGATGTTTTTCTAAATACAGGTACATTATAACTTTGCGCCATCTTTTCAAATAATTCCATTATTTTTGCATCAATTATTTTTTTATGACCAAATTTAAATCCTGGGTATGGTTGTAAATCTATTCCTTGTTCTTGCCAGATTTTTACACTCTCAGGTTTTCCTTGTAATCCTGAATAGCCAATTGCTAAATTATATTGTTTTGCTAAACTAAATACTCTCTCAAACGCTTCCACACTGTCATTAACATTATAAATAATTGGTCTATATTCTATTGAATATTTGTAATTATTTTTTCTTTTTTTAGTTTCCTTTAAATTATTTTCAAATCGTTGCATAGTATTTCCATCCAAATGTGAATCAACACCAAAAGTAGAAAAGGCAATATGTAAATCTAAATCAAATGCTAAATCCGGAAATTTTGAAAAATCCCCTTTAGTAATAATGATTACAGGGCCCTTGTGTTTAGCACTTTCTAATCTTCTTAAATAATTTATAGTATTATCTATTTGTAATAAAGGATCACCATAAAATAAATTTACTGCAACAGGTATATTTGTAAAATTAGGATTAATTTCTCCAGGTAAAATGTTATAGTGTTTTTCTTCGCATTTTTCTCCGTTTAATCTACAATATTTGCAATCATAACAATAATCAAGTGTATCCCCTAATAAGTAAAATGATTTTGCTAATATTGCCAAATCAGTTGTTTTTATACTTTCCATATTTTTCCCCTCGTTTGTAATTATAACATTAAAAATGGTAGTTAGAACCTCTCCTTTTTTCATAAGTGATATGAAATAAATTCATACTTAATTAATATTAATTTTTAAATAGTTTTCTATAAAAAACTTAGGTGCTATTGTTAAATATTTTTCAATGTATACTAAATTGATCGTAATCTTTGGTAAATTTTCTTTTATATCAATAATTTTAAATTCTCCATTTTCTACATTCTCTTTTATCACATCATATATAATGTACCCTATACCTAAATCTTTTTTTATAGATCCAGCAATCATTTCACTTGTGTGAATATTTATAACATTATTTAATTCTACATTATTCTTTTCAAAAACTTTATCTAATTGTTTTCTATTGTCAGTTCCTTTAATTGGCAAAACTAAAGGATAATTAGCTAAATCTTTAATTGTTTTAATTTTATCAATATCAATTGAAGTATCAGATTTCGCAACAAAGCAATTCTTTACCTCAATTAATGGTTGAATTATAATATTATCAATTTTAGTGTTAATTGGAGATGTATCAATTATAAAATCTATTTCATGTTGTTCTAACAACTTTAGTAATTGTGTTGTTGTTTTACTTATTATTGTTATTTCGATATTAGGATACTTTTTATGAAAATTAGTAATATCTTCAAATATATAAAACGAACCTATTTGTGAAGGAACTCCTATTGATATTTTACCTTTATTTAAAGTTTTACTTTCTGTCATTGTTCTTTCAGCAGTAACTAAATTATTAAATGCTTCTTCAACATAAAAAAGAAGTTCTTCACCTTTTTCAGTTAATTTAACTCCTTTAGAGTTTCTATAAAATAAGTTTGTATTTAAGTCTTCTTCTAGTTTTTTTATAGCTTTACTTACTGCAGATTGTGTAATAAATAATTTTTTAGAAGCATCAGATATACTTTCACTTAAAGCAGCCTCATAAAATATTTTATATAGATTTAAATTAATGTCACTTTTCATAATTAATCCCCCCAATCAATTAGTTGTTATTATACCACGAAAAATGATATTTTTAACAAAAAAATTACTTTAACTCTTTTATAATATATTTAATGAATAACAATAGTCATATGCATTTAGTTTCTGATTGATTTTATTGTTTATTTCTTCATTATTAAAGTCATACTGAAAGATATTAAATAATAGTTTCACTGAAAACTTTTGCTTTTCTAACAATGACAGTTCCATATATTCAGCTGATATAAATAGTAAGTTTTTATATTTAGCAAAATTAGTTATCACTTTTTTAGAATCAGGATCTAATATTCCTAATACTTCTTTTAATAATTTAATAAAGTTTTCATCATATTCAGTAGAAAAATAAGATTCTTCAAGTAGATGTATTGCTAATCTAATTTTATCAATACCATTTAAATCATCAATCATATCAACTAAATTCATTACCCTTTCTGTATTATTTTCTAATAGCATAAATCTTCCACCTTTCTAATTTGCAATTTAAGACACTTTATTTTAAAGAACAGATAAGAGATTAAACTTTATCTTAAAACCCCAATATAAACGATTAAAATAGGTTTAATCTCATTTTCTTGTCTTTTTATTTATCACTCAAACAATTAAAAAAATCAAGAGTATTTTTTAATTTTATCTACTTAAATCAAAATTAATATTTTTACTATTAGAATCATACTTATTTACTGAATTATATGATTATAAGAACACGACAATTCAATTATTTCAAAACCGATATTATAACATTCCAATTACTTTGATTATCTTTTTTATCTGTTATATCTAGTTTTACATAATCTTTATTAAAATCAATAATTCCTTTAAAATAAAGTATATCTTGTATATTTTTATTCAATGTCATTTTATACAAAACACTTCACCATTAAAAGTATGTACATGATCAATATATTTTTCTAATGTAGGAAAAGCATTTTGAAATAATATTACCGAATCTTCATTTAATATTTTTCGTATAAAAATAGTATTACAAAATCCATATTTTTTATACTTTTTTTCTATTATTTTTTTATATTTATCAACTTTGCTACTTAATGGAATAAACCATAAAATATTTTCATCTTTTATAGTAAAATAAGTTGGTCTTTTTTTACTTTTTTCATGATTTGTCATAAGGTTTTCATCATTAACAATATCAAAAAATTCATCTTTTATATGATATAAGTAACCTGTTTCTATTTGCATAATATCAACTCCTATTTACGTAATTAAAAAGAAAATTCCATCAACAAATGGAATTTTCTAAACATTTTCCTTCGGAATCATTTATTACTCGCACCATCCGTAAGCGAGAAACATTTTCTTAATGTTGCATCATTTACTTGCAACATCAATATACTATATATGATAGCTTTTGTCAATTTTCTTTCTAAGAAATATATATTATATTTTATGTAAAAATACAAATTTTATTATCTTTAAAAAGAAAAACTAACACGTTCTTTTATTTTTTGCATAATTGAAGGCACTTCCGATATTTCTTCCTAGTTCTAAAAACATTCCAATTAATCTAACTAAACTATTTAAAAATGTTCCAGATGTATAACTTGCACCACCAACAACGCTAACTAATTCAACTTTACTCATTTAATTGCATCTAAGTGGTCTTAAAAAACCGTCAACAATTCCAACGATAAAGCTTCCTAGTGCTGCAATAAATAATCCTAGTCCTACTTTACCAGCAACTTTTCCACCAGAAATAGCCATTAATTTATTATTTTCTAATACCATACTTATTCCTTTCTAAAAGTTAAACCCTTTGAGAATAAGAATTCTAGATCTTTATGACTAACATAAATTATAATTCTATCTTTATAATAATTTAATATATTTTTAACAATATCAACTTCTAAATCATAATCAGTTTCTTTTAATATTTCATCTAATACAATTATTATTTTAGAATTTAATAATATTCTAGCAAGTATGACTCTGTTTTTCTCTCCACCACTTAATGAATTATTATTAATAATATAACTATTTAAGCCAACATCTCTCACTATTTTTATATTGTATATTTTACATATTTCCAATATATTATCTAACTCACTTTTAACATATTTTTTACCCAATGTTATATTATTAATTAACGTATCATTAAATAATTCTTCATCTTGAGAACCATAACTAACTATATTATCTAAATTAATATCTCTCATATTATAATTATTAAGCCTAATATCACCTTCATAATTAACTATCTCATTATTTAAAATTTTTAATAAAGTACTCTTACCTATACCAGATGGACCTTTTAAAAATATTTTATCATTACTTTTAATAACATAACTTAAATTATTTATAATTACATTATCATTTATTCTATATGATAAATTATTTATTGATATAGTATTAACTTTATCTTTAATAATTTTCTTATCACTTACCTTTAAAGATAATAAATCATTATTTTTATTAATAATTCTTTTAAATAATATTAATGAAGGATAATAACTAACAAGTTTTTTTATAATATTTACAAAATAATTAATAATCATAATTATTAAAATACCATTTATTATATTAAAATTATTATCAATTATAAAATATAAACTAATTATATTAATAAAACTAATAATTATTTCATTTAATGAATTAATAAAACATACTTTCTTACTAATATCTATATTCATATTATTTACGTTATCTAAATTTTCATTTATATTATCACTAAAATAATTAAATGTTTTAGCATGTATTACACTTTCATACTTTGTAATATAATCGACTATATTGGAGATATACGATTCTTCTAAATTTATAGAATAATTAATTTTATTAATAAGTTTTTTATGAATTATTTTATTAAAATATATGAATAATAAACAGACTGGACACATTATAAAGAATAGTCTATAATCTATACCACAAATTATAAAAGATATAATAATAAGCATTATAACATTAATTAATAAATCTATTACATAATTAAATATATTTTTACTTAATTCATTTAGTTCATTAAATCTAGCTACTAACTCTCCTTTCTGTTTTAACTTTAAATAATTTAAAGGGAGTTTAAAAATATGTGAAAAAAATACATTTATAATCTTTTTATTAAATTTATTACTATATTTAATCACACTTATATTTTTTATATAATCAATTATATTTTTTAAAAAAGTACAAAATACTAACAAAAAAATTAATTTATTATTTATATCTAATATTTTAATATCAAAACTATCTACTATAGATAATACAATTAAGAGTATAGAAAGAGTTACAATTAAGAATATTTTTTTTATATGATCTCGTGCATATTTTTTTATAATATTATTTAAACACTTATTATTATTAAGTTTAGGTATAACACCTACCGGTTTAAAGCATATTATATTACCAGTAAATAGTTTATAAAATTCATCTTGTTTTATTTTTTTAAATCCAATAGCAGGATCCATAATAATTATATAATCTTTTATTATTTTATAAACTACTACAAAATGATATAATCCACTACTGTATTTTAAATGGGCAATAACTGGTAAATTATTATTAATAGTATCAACCCTTAATCCCCAAGAATTAAATCCAATACTTTTTGCATATTTAACTAGTTCATACGCGTTAGTTCCTAAACTTGATGTATTAGTTTCCATTCTAAGTGTTTCAAGCGGAATATTTCCTTTATAATACCTAATAATAGATAGCAAAGACGAAATGCCACAATCACTATTTTCTTCTTGTATAACTTCGTAGTATTTTTTCATGCTATTTACTCCCTTCACTATACATATACCCACTTTTTTTGCATTTCCTTTTTTTTTTCTTAAATTTTTTCAAAAAAAAAATTAATACTTAATAATTTCTTGTTCAAGTATTAACTCAATATTATATTTTTCTAATATAACTTTCTTAATATAATTTATTAAATCTATTATATCTTTACTAGTTGCATTACCCTTATTAATAATAAAGTTAGCATGCTTAATTGAAACATAAGCATCATTTATATTGTATCCTTTTAAACCAGCTTCATCTATTAATTTTCCACTAGATAAGTTTACTGGATTTCTAAAAACACTACCCGCATTAGGATATTCTAAAGGCTGACTATTTTTACGTTTTTGATTATTTTCTTTTATTATACTAAGCATCTCATCTTTATTTTTAAACTCAAATTTAAATTTAGCACTCAAAATAATTTTATTTTTATTATTTTTAAAAATGCTATCTCTATAAGAAAAATTACATTCACTATTTTTAATTTCAAAAACTTTACCATTTTCTAAATAACTAACACTAATTAATTTATCACTTATATTTGTACCATAACAACCTGCATTTTGAACAATAGCACCACCTAAAGTACCTGGTATTCCACATAAGTTTTCTATTCCACCCAAATTATTATTAACAATATTCATTACAAAAACATTTAGCATTTCCCCTGCTTCTACATATACTTCGTCTTTATTAATAATACATTTATTTAAGTTACTTAACAAAATAATTACACCATCATAATCTTCATCAGGAAGTATAATATTACTGCCATTTCCAATTATTAAATATTTAATATTATCATTATTTAAATAATTAATTAGTAATTCTAAAGACTTTATATTATATGGTTTAACCAAATAACGAGCCTTACCCCCAATTCTATAAGTATTATATCTTTTTAAATCTACATTTTCTAAAACTTCTCCAAACTCTTTCATATCTCACCAACTCACTCTAATTATATCAAATTATCAAAAAAAGAATAACAAAATGTTATTCTCTACGAATTAGTGCTTCACTAATCCAACCCTTATAGCAATAATCTATTCTTGCTACATTAAATATATTACTTTACATTATACTTTTCAATATATTTAAATTTGGTTGACATAGTCAATTTACACTAATTGATTGTGTAAGGATTTGAAATAGTTCCATTTCCTCCAGTTATTTGTGTGCTAGACAAGAGAGTTACTGCTGGACGTGAATTAAGGGTTGAATCAACGGAAATATATGAAAAAAAGCCATTGGGTTCAATATAAATCATTTGATCGTACCCATCCACATCAACCACGCGGAACTTAGGAGAAAGAGACCACCATAATATATAATCGTTCCTTACATAATTATTTATTAAATAATGAGTATAATTAGTTGAATCAGTTACACCTGCAAATGACATTTCATCTGCTGTTAATGTTCCTACGTACATATCTGTATTATCTCTATATTTATTTAATTTTGTTCCTGTGCATTTTAAAGATGGACTTTTATCTTCATATACTCTTTTATAAGCACCATAATATTGATTACCACTACTAGTAGAAACAACATTATGATCAAAACACCAATCATCTACTTTTAAATAATCATTTAATGATTTACCAGTTGTTAATTTAGAACTTAATGTCGTTTGGAAACTCTTTAATGAGTCAGCAAGACCACCAGAATAATTTAAAAAGTCTGCTTTATTATTTGAGTCATAACCAAATACAACATCCGTTCCATCACTCCAATTACCAGTATAAGATGAACTATTACATTCAGCACTTCTATCTTCTAATATTAATTTTGTAGAGCCATCTCCTTCAATTCTTACAATCTTCCAACACATTCCTGCAAAATTAACATAATTATCTTCTACTCCACCTCTATAGTAATAACTTGTTCCATAATCATCTGGTGTTGTACTTAATTCTTTTTCTGTAGATTTTATAATTAGTGAATCTGAATTTATTGTTACATATTTTATGGTTGATGTTATATCAGATACATTAGTTGATATTTTATATATACTATTTTGATTTTGTGTGTTTGATGTTGTTGGTTTACTTGTACTCCATACTGCATATTTTCCTACTAAACTACTTGCCATTGATGTTGTATATTTACTAGTTGCAACTGTTGGATTTACTAAAGTTAATTTACCAGTTGTTTCGTTTACAGTATAATCATTGGCATATGAAATATAGTAATTTGTTGCACTACTTCTTGATGAAGGAAATGTTGTTGGGTCTGTTCCTTTTAAATATATAAATGAACTTGTTGCTTGTGCTGGTAAAGTTTTAGGAGTACTAA
>CAKOJI010000018.1 GCA_934089255.1 uncultured Bacilli bacterium
GCAAGATTAAATTTTAAAGAAGGATACCCAGTAACATATGATAGAGAAGAAGCAGAGAAAGTAAAATTAGAAATGCGTGCAATAGAAGATAAGAAACGTAAATTAAAAGATCAAGAACTAATAAAAAGAGAAGAAACATTAAAAATGCGTGAATTAAACTTAGCAAAATCACTAAAAGACGAAGGAATTCCAATAGATAAAATAATAAAATTAACAAATCTAAATAAAGATCAAATTATGATGCTATAATTTGATTTTTTAAATAGTTTAGTTTGGAAGTTGCTATTGAATTATTAACTAATTTTTGTTATAATTAGTTTACGTTTTTGAGCTTGTAATTATTTTTTAGAAAGAAGATGTGATATATGAACAAGATTAAAATAGTGGCATTAGGTGGTCTTAATGAGAATGGTAAGAATACCTATGTTGTAGAAATTGATGATAAAATATTTATATTAGATTGTGGATTAAAATATGCTAATGATAAGATGTATGGAATAGATTATATTATTCCTGATTATAGTTATTTAATTCAAAATAAAGATAAAATAGTTGGTATATTTTTAACTCATGCTCATCCTGAAAATATGGGAGGAATAAATGATTTATGTGAAGCGTTACCTAATATTAAAGTTTATTGTACTAAATATACTAAAAAATATTTAGAATTAGATGGTTTTAATCATAATATATATGAAGTACAACCACATAAAAAAATATCATTTGGTGATTTGTCTGTTTTTCCAATTAGTGTAAGTCATAGTGTTCCAGATAGTGTAATGTATGTTATTAATACAAAAGATGGTGCTATAGTTTATACGGGAGACTTTATAATAGATCCTAGTATGCATGGAAAATATAATATGGATATAGGTAAGATAGCTTATATTGGAAAACAAGGTGTACTTTGTATGTTAAGTGATTCTGCTTTTTCAGAAAGACCAGGGCATACTAGTCCTAATCATAGATTAACTGATTTTTTTAGAGATTCTATAAATAGAAGTGAAGGTAGAATTATTTTTACAGTTTTACCTATACATTTATTTACTATAGAAGAAATATTTGAGGCTGCAAAGTATAGTCATAGAAAAATAGTTATTATGGGTAAGAAGTTACAGAGTGTAATTAATATGGCTATAAATGAAAACTATTTAAATGACTATAAAGATATTATGGGGGATTTGAGTAATGTAAATGATCATAATTCTATATTATTAGTTTGTGATGACAAAGAAAAACCTTATGCTGCAATAGATAGAATAGTTAGTGGTTATGATAAATTTATTAAATTAAATAAGGATGATACAATTCTTTTTGCAGAACCTAGATATGATGAAAATGAAAAAATAATAGTAAGATTAGAAAATGAAATTGCTATGATGGGAGCTACCACAATTAGTATTCCTAAAGATAAAGAAATTAGTCATCATGCCAGTCAAGAAGATTTAATGTTAATGATAGATTTATTAAAACCTAAATATTATATGCCAGTTGAAGGTGAATATAGATATATGGTAAATAATGCTGCGTTAGCTAATGAATTAGGTGTAAGTAATGAGAATATTATACTAAAAACTAATGGTGAATTTGTAAAGATAGAAAACAAAAAATTAATAGAATGTTATGATAAAATAGATATTAATGATGTTTTGATAGATGGTAATACTAATGATGATATAGGAGAATTAGTATTAAAAGATAGAGAAATGTTAAGTGAGAATGGTATAGTATTAATTAGTGCTACTTTAGATAAAAATACTAAAGAAGTGTTAGTTGGACCAGAAGTTACTACACGTGGTTTTATATATATTAAAGATAGTAAAGAAATGATAGATAATGTTAAAAAGATTTGTTTAGATATTATTAAAGATAATGTTAATAATAATTATGTTGATTATAATAATATTAAAGTTGAGATTAGAGAAAATTTAAGTAAGTATTTTTATAGTGAAACAGAATGTAAGCCAATGATTATTGCTGTTATACAAGAAGTTTAAAAGATTATTTTATTTAAATAGTCTTTTTTTAATATTTTAATATTGAATTATTAATTTAATTAGTGTATTATTAAATTAGATAAAAATATGAAAGTGAGAGTTAATATATGAAGAATAATATAAAATTAACAATTCTAGTAATGATTAGTTTTTTTGCTTTTTATGTAAAATCTGAAGCAGCTTCTTGTCCTGCGGGGCAATATTATAATTCTGATTCGTCAAAAGGGTATGTTGGTTGTGTTGCTTTAAATGAGACTAATTGTAATTTATTAGGTTTTTATTGGAATGGTAATAAATGTGATACTTCAAAAACTGGATATAATGTAGTTTTTAATCAAAATGGTGGTTATGGACTTCAATGTGAAGAAGGTGTTACTTCTTATGTTTCAGATGGAGTATGTAAAGGTTTTTTTAAATCTCAAGAGGAAATAAAATTTCCTTCAACTTCTTCCTCTATGTATAGAGAAGGACAAGGTTTGTTGATAGGATGGTCTAAATCTACAAATTGTATTAATAATCAAATAACTGATTTTAATGAGAAATATACAGTTGATTCTAATACAAATTTTTATGCTTGTTATAGAGAAGATATTGGTGGTTGGAGATATGTACAAAAAGATGCTGTTGTAGATGGTGGAACAGGAGTTAAGTGTGGTAGTGCAATATGGATAGAATACTGTAATAGAACCGATTCAGGAGATTATTGTTATTATATAGAACCAGGTACTACTGATACTTATAGAACTGTTGATAGATATAAGTTAGCTAGAACTGAAGAAGGTGCAAAAGCAACTTGTGATGAAAGTAAAAGTGATGTGGAAGAAAAAAATAAGTGGTATTGGGTAAATGTTGATGGTGATGATTACTCTTGCCATGATGAGTTATATATTACAACTTGTACAAAAGATGTTTGTAATTATACTAAAGTAAGAAAATCTGGTAGTGAAAATGAAAAGAATGTAAGTGGAACTATTGACAGGTATTCTTTAGATGATAATAAAAATGATTCTAAAAAAACTTGTTCTAAAAATGTTGTAGATGACAATGATAAAAAATGTCCAAGTAATAATTCATCACTTGCACATACTGGTATAGGGACTTACACTTATTGTTATGATAAAGCAAAAGAAAAGAAAATAAATTTTGATGAAATTTTAGAAGACTTATATCAATGTGATACTTATAATGGTTATAAATTAGAAAAAAATTTAACAGAAATAATTAGTGAGAAGTGCAATAATTCTATTTGTAAGCGTACTTATAAGTTATCTTGTACTAGAGGAAGCGCAGCAAAGCCAACATTATCAGTTACAAGTGGTATGGTTCAAGGTGATGTTGGAACAATAACTGTTAAGACAATATCTAACGGTTCTAAAGTAACTCAATATTATTACAGTGATACATATTTAGCACCTACAAGTGGTACTAAATGGAAAAGTTTTAGTGGCGATACTTTTACAATTACTGAAACTCCAGGAGTGTATTATATATGGGTAAAAGATATTAAAGGTAATGTTAGTAATGCTGTAAGTGGTGCGGTATTGGATCCAAATAATAGTAATACTACTGTTAAGAATTTACAATTATATGATTCAAATGGTAATATACAATCTATTAATAGAGTTGCATATAAATCTGGAGATGTAACTTCTAGTAAATATGCATTATTAAGTAATGACTTATCTAAAGATAGTAAAGTTTTAGCAGATGGATTTAATCCATTTGATATGGAATATAAGTTAGAAGTTAGTGGACCAACTGTTAGCGTATATGCTACATTAACTAGTACTGATTCTAGTTATGTAGAGGGTTATGAACCAAGAACTGTTAATTTAAATTATGGTGTTAATACTATATTAATTAAAATAAAAGATAAGGAAAATAAAGTTAGAACTTATACTATTTTAGTTACTAGAACAGATGATAGAACTAGTGATAATACATTAAGTAGTATTGAAACTAGTGTAGGAAAAATTGATTTTAATGCTAATGTAACAGATTATAAAGTAGAAATTCCAAGCGATACTAATAGTGTTTCTGTTAAAGCAACGATATCAAGTGATAAAGCAAAATATGTTAGTGGATATGAACCAGGTAATGTTACTATTGAAGGAGATACTACTGTAAAATTAATTAAAGTTTTAAGTGAAACAGGAAGTACTAGAACTTATGTTATAACTTTTGTTAAAGAGGGTACTGATGTAATTAGTGATAAAACAATACAAATAAATGAACTTAGAATACCAGGTGTTTATGTTCCTTTTGAAGAAGATGTTTCAAATTATAGTTTAAGTGTTGATTATCAAACTGATAGTATTAGTATTAATACTTTAACAGCTATAGAAGATAGTTTTGTAGAAATAAGTATAAAGAGAAAAAATGATAATGAGTATAGGTTAACTTCAGATACTGGAATTGGATTAGATGTTGGTGAAAACTTTATTGAAATAAAAGTTACTAATAGTGTAGGTAAAACAGCTTATTATAGATTAACGATTATTAGAAAAGAATTTGGTTTAGATATTTCTGACGATGTAACTTTGAAGGATTTAAAAGTATTAGGTTATAATATTAAATTTAATCCTAATAAGAAAGAATATACTGTTAGAATAAAGCAAGAAAAATCTTTAGTAATTACTGCTGTACCAAACAGTAATAGAGCAGAAGTATTTATTAGAGGTAATGAAGAATTGACTGGATTTAGTACTGTAAGAGTAAAAGTAGTTGCTGAAAATGGTATGTTTGATACTTATTCAATTGATATTAAAAAAGATGCGTTTAATAAAACTATAGAAATTGCTTCAATAATAGCAGGTTGTGTTATAATTTTATTTAGTAGTTGCATAATAGTATTGAGAAAGAAAAATAGAGCAAGAAGAGAGTATTTTGAAGAATAAGGAGTGGTAATATGAAAAAAGGAATAATTAATATTGTTTTAATAGTAATTAGTATGTTTATGATAAATATAAATGTATATGCTGCTAATGCAGGAAGTAGTGCAGCAGGAACTACATTGTATAATGAATTAAAATCTAATTATGATAAAAATAAATCATCTTTAAGTAAAACTTCAATAAATAATTCTGGAATGGTTACTTTATATGGTTATTCTAGTTGTAATGGCTCTAGTTGTAGTATAAATTATATGGGTATTTCTTCTAAAGTAGAAGAAGCGTTAGCTCAGGTTGTAACTTGTTCTAATGGTGAAAAATTTATAAATTATCAAAATACTGGTACTGGTGGAGCAACAGATTTTATGGAAGATAATAAAGCAGAACTTAATGGTGATGCTTATTGGAGTGTTGATTATCAAGTAACTTGTACAACAACAAATACTGGTTCTTCTAATGTTGAATTGACTAATACTAGTAACAGTAGTACTAATTCAGGTAGCAATACTACAAATAATGGTAGTAATAGTACTGCTAGCAGTACAACTACTACAAATACTAATTACAATACATCTTCTACAACAAATAATGAAAATACAGGTGTAAATACATATTTTGTTGTACTAGGTTTAGTTGCTATAATATCTTATGTATTTATGTTATGTGTTAAAAAGTATAATTTATTTAAAAACATTTGATTTTATTAATAAAATAGTTTATCATATTTATATAAGATATGATTAAATATTAAAAGGAAGATAATCATATATCTTCTTTTTTTGGGAGTGATATTATGAGAAAAAAAATATTTGATTTATTATTAATATTGGTACTTATGCCAGTATTTGTTAATGCTACAAGTGAATCTAGTAAAGTTTGGGGTGGGACTAATCCTAATACTTGTATGAGTTATCAAGATAGAGGTTTGGTTACTGATAAATCGACATATTTTAGTCATTGTATGGAAATTACTTGCAAAAATAATAATCCAATAGTATCATACTATAGTACAAATAAGGTTACTTGTTCTAATGGAAATAGTAATCCGTATTTTAAGGTCATTAATAATAGTGCTTGTGAAAGTTATCGTTCTCAAGTATGTAATAATAATCAAATGAGATATTGTTCTATGATTATGTATTATGATTGTGAAAGAACAAGTAGTGGTGCGAGTTTTTATACAACAACAACAAAAAAAAGGATAACTACTAGAAGAAACACTACTACAACAACTTCTCCAGTTACTACAACAACTGAAAAAATAATTTCTAATACTAAATTATCCTCAATTATATTGTCAAGCGGAAATATAGATTTTAATAGTGATGTATTTAATTATGAAATAACTATAGAAGATAGTATAAACACAATAAATGTTAGTGCTATTCCTCAAGATAAATCTAGTAAAGTTGATATAGAAGGAAATTCAAATATTACTAATGGAAGTGTTATAAAGATAACTGTTACTGGTACAGATAATAGTACATCTGTTTATTCTATTAAAGTAAATAAGACTGAAAAGAAACTTTCTAATAACGCAAAATTAAAGAGTTTAACTATTGATGAATATCAAATTAGTTTTTCACCAAGTGTTACAAAT
Source organism: uncultured Bacilli bacterium (assembly GCA_934089255.1). Taxonomy (GTDB): domain Bacteria; phylum Bacillota_I; class Bacilli_A; order RF39; family UBA660; genus UMGS1124. The sequence continues at coordinate 6,489 of CAKOJI010000018.1, forward strand.
TATAGTGTTATAGTTGGTGAGGAAGTTCTTGCTATGGGTATAAATTATGAAACTGAGGATGAAAATGCTAAGGTTACTATTGAGGGTAATGAAGATTTAAAGGACGGAAGTAAAGTTAAAATAATTGTTACTGCTGAAGATGGAAAGTCTACTAATACATATAATATAGATGTTAAGGTAAAAAAGAAATCTAATTTTATTAAAATACTGTTTATAATAATTTTGATATTATCTATTTTAGCAGGTGCTTATTATATTTATAAAAAGTTTGTTCAAAGTAAGTCAGGGGAAAAGTATGAATATGAATAAATTAAAAAAAATTAATTTTATAATAACTATTTTAATATCTTTTTTTGTTATTAATATTAAGGTTTTTGCAGATACATGTGATTCGTATGCTTGTGCTAAGTGTACTTATTCTTACGGTTCTGATGGCAAAACTTCTTGTGTAATAGAAGTAAAGTCAGATGGTAAAGGCAAAGCAAACATTACTCATAATTGTAGTACTTCTCTTAATTATACAAGGGTTGTTTGGAATGGTTTATCTTCCGCTAATTTTGTTGATAAAAAAAACAATACTTTAAAATGTCCTTCGTCTGCTTTTGTTACTGTGGCTGGTTCTGGGAGATCAGTAAATATAGTTATGTCTTTTACTAATTCAAAAAATGCTCAAAAACTTTCTCTAAATGATAAATCTTCAAATAGTAATGGTAAACCGTTCAATGCAAGTGATAAAGATGATAAAACATCTAATTATATTTCTTGTGATTATGGTTATGGTATTACCTTGCGTGGAAATGGTACAGAAATTATTACTGAATCTAATGGTTCTTATGAAGTTTCTGCAAATAAATTAGATCCTAAGGATTTTATTGATAAAACTGGAAAATTAGTTTGTCCATATTACCAGGTTTTTTGTCAAACTAGAGGAATGAATATTTGTGTAATTTCTAAGAGCAGTGAAACTGGAGTTAAGTCTGGTACGGAAGCAAAAGATTACGATGATGTAGAAAAAGATTTAGAGGATGATAAAACAATTGATGTTCCTTTGGATTCTGATGATGTAACTTTAAAAAAGTGCGAAGATATAGATACAAAAGAAAAATGTGATGTAAATAATTGTAAGTGGAATAAGGGCACTAAAAAGTGTGAAAATTATTATGTTGCACAAGATCCTTGTAGTGAAAATTCTATAAAAAAGGTACTACGTTTTTTTGGATATTTATTATTAATTGCTAAGGTTGTAATTCCATTAATAATTATTGGATTTGGTACGTTTGATTTATTTAAAGCAATAACAGATAAAGATGAAAAAAGTTTAGTAAAACAAATAAAAGTTTTAGGTATTAGGATTTTTACTGGAATATTTGTATTCTTTATACCTAATTTAGTATATGCAGTATTTGGTTTAACTGAAAAATTGAACGTTATAGAGCAGGATAAATATAAGACGTGTGCTAATTGTTTATTGAAGCCTACTTCTGCTGAATGCCAAATTGAAGAGGATACAGATGATAATTCAGATGATAATTCAGATAATAATACTCATCAAAGTTCTAGTGGAAGAACTCATGGTGGTACAGGTGGATCTTTTTAAAACTCTTTTAGAGTTTTTTTCTTTTTATGTAAAGTATTTTAAAATAAACTTGTAATTTTATTTATAATTGATATAATAATTATAGATATAATAAGAAAGGATATGATATATATATGAAAGAAGCAACTGGAGAATTAAATATGACTGTTATAACAGTTATTGCTATTGTTGCAGTTGGTGCATTATTTACTACAGTAGTATGGCCTTTAGTAAAGAGAAATATTGTTCAAAAGACTTGTGATTCTTATGGAACAGGGTATGTTGCAAAAAAAGATGGTTCTGGTACAGGTTGTGTAGGTGCATCTGATGCTGGAGCAGAAGGACAAGAAAATTGGTATTGTTGTCCAGGTAGCAATTAATAAAAGGTGATGTAAATGAGAGAGGCAATTGGTGGAACTTGGTTATTTGGTTTGGTAATAACATTTATAGTGTTCTTTGCCTCTTTTTTGGCTGTATCAATAAATTATAGTAAAGCGTTTCATGTTAAAAATAATGTTGTTGATTTAATTAGTAAGTATGAAGGTAATAATTGTAAAGCTAGGAATAAAATTAGTGAATATCTTAGAACAAGTGGAGCATTAGTTACTGGTAAATGTCCTAGTGATTATGATGGATATAATTTAGCAGGTGAAAAGGCTGATAATGGGAAAGCATATTATTGTGTTTCTAGTGATAGTACTGATTCTAGTACTTTTATGAGTAAACAATTTTATAGAGTTATTGTATTTTATAAAATAGATTTACCTATGTTAGGAAATATTGCAACGTTTAAAATAAAGGGTGAAACAGAAACTATTATTTATCCTAAAGATGATAAAATCAGTAATGAGGGTTGTAGATGAATGTAATAATTTATAATAAGAAAAGAGAATTAAGTAATTTAAATATTGATATTATTAAAAGTGTTGAAGGTGAATATGCAGTTGAAGAGATAATTGGTATGTTTACTAATTTTTTCTTTAATAAAATGATATTAGATATTACTAGTATAAAAGATTATACTGATTATAGTAATTTAAAAAAATTATTTAGTAATATTGATGGTAGTAAAGTTATAGTTGTATTAAATGATATTACTAATAATAAAGAATATATTAGTGATTTAATTACTTTAGGTGTATATAATTTTACTACTAATTATGATGAAGTGATTGAGTTATTTAATACTCCTAAAAATTATAATGATGTTAAGAATTTACAAATAAGTAAAAGTACTTATGATATAAATCAAGAGATAGATAATGAGTTGGGTATAAATCAAGAGAAAGAATTTACTTTTAAAGATTTTATTTTACCTGGGGAATATGATGGGAATAAGAAAATTATTGGTGTAGTTAATTTGACTAGTCATGCTGGTGCTACTACATTAGTTGTTCAAATGATAAAACAGCTTAATATTAAATATAGTGCAATTGGTATTGAAATGAATAAACAAGATTTTATTTATTTTAATACTCCTAATATATATTCTTGTACTAATAAAGATGAGGTATTAAGAAAGATAAAAGAACATCAAGATGTTGATGCTGTTGTTGTTGATTTGAATGAATATGACTATAAAGATTTTTGTACAGATATATTATATTTAATAGAACCTGGTGTAATTAAAATTACTAAATTATTAAAGAAAAATGGTAAAATTTTTCAAGATATCGATGGTGAAAAAATTATTCTTAATAGAACTAATATGGATGAAAAACAAGTTATGGAATTTGAAAGTGAGACAAATACTAAAATTTTTAGTGTTGTTTCTAACTTTAGAGATAATATAGATAGAGTAATTAGTGTTGATAAATTATTGGTTAAGTTAGGATATACTAAACTTGGAGATAACTTCAAAAAGAAAGGTTTATTTAGTAAATTTATGTAAAAAATATTGACATAAATTAATATATTATTTAAAATATAGTTATAGAGAAAGAAGAGGTATAGTATGAATTTATTAAATTTAGGAGCAGGTGTTGATATTTCATCTTTTTGTACTAATATGAAGGATGTAGTTCAAATCATAGGATATGTTTTATTAGTCTTTAAAATAGCAATTCCATTATTAATTATTGCTTTAGGTATGTTTGATTTTGGTAAAGCTGTTATAGCTGAAAAAGAGGAAGAAATAAAGAAACAAACTAAGAGATTAATATATAGGGTTATTGCTGGTATAGTAATATTCTTAATTCCTAATATTATATTATGGATATTTGGGTTAATTAATGATTATAGTTCAAATAAAGATGCTGCTGGTTTTTCAGTTTGTGAACAATGTTTCTTACATCCTGGACAATGCAAATAATTTATAATTAAAACAACTTTACTGTTGTTTTTTTTTGTGCTATAATTTTATGTGTGTAATGCTAATTTTTAGAATGAGGAATTTTATGAAAAAAAGTAATAAATTAATATATTTGGTAATGGTATTTTATATAGTATTATTTAGCTTTAAGACAGTTGTTTTAGCCGATAACGGTGGAGTAAGTTGTGACAGTTGGGGAGATCTTAAAAACGATATTCAAAATGCTTTTAATTTTTTGAAAGTTGTTGTTCCACTTTTAGTAATAGGGTTAAGTACTTATGATTTTATAAAAGCTGTTGCAGCTAAAGATAATAAAGACGTAAAAAAAGCTTTTCAAAGACTTTTAAAAAGATTTTTGTATGCAATATTATTATTTTTCTTGCCAGTATTAATTAATTTTCTTTTAGATTTAGCTGGAACAAATACTAAAATTTGTGAATGGATGAGTTAAGAGGTGGCTATATGAATTTAGTGAATTTTGGTGGGTTAATTGGTGATGCAATTGCAGATACTTGGATGAGTATATGGCTTTCAATTAATTCTATGGTTTATAGTATAATTGAATTACTATATAAAGTATTTGTGGCTGTTGCTAATGTTAATTTATTTGGTGAAGATGTTTTTAACAAAATAGTTAAGAGAGTATATATTGTTATGGCAATTGCTATGTTGTTTATATTTGCATATAATTTAGTTTTAATGATTATAAATCCGGATGATAAAAAAAGTACTGGACAAATGACAAAAATGATAAAAGAAACTATTATTAGTTTAGTTTTAATAGTTTTGCTCCCTACAATTTTTAATTATATGTCTATATTTCAACGTCATGTGTTAGATTCTAATATTTTGGGTCAAATTATTTTAGGTGATGTTGGAGGTATAGCATCTAAAGATGAACTTACAACATATTGTGAAAAGTATAAAAAATATACTATAATTGAAGATAAGACTGATATTGGAGATCGTAGATATAATTGGGGATACGTTGTTGGTGGTACGGCTGGTGGAGCAGTAGCTGGTGCTGGCGTCGGTGCCTTAATTGGTGGAGGTGCTGGGCTAATTGCTTCTCTTGCAGATTATTTTTTACAAGAATCCAAAAGTCCTAATGACGAATTGTATAAAGGGTGTCTTCTATTTAATGCTAAATCCGCGTCTTCTAGGGGTGCTGCTACTATTGCTCCAACAATATTTTCGGCGTTTTATCATCCGACAAAATACGGATATTTTGAGTGTGCAGATTTTATAGAAAATGGTGTTGGTAAATATAATTCTTATACAAGTAATTATATAAAAACTGATGATGATAAAAAAATGTGTTCTTATTATTACTATAGTGTTAATATGGCAAAATTTACTGGATCTATATCAGCATTTAATGAAGAGTCATATTTTTATAGCAAAGTAAAAAAAGATGAAGGAACCTTTGAATTTAATTATATATTAGCTCTTGTGGCTGGAGTTTTGGCTGTATATATGTTTGCTTGTTATACAATGTCAATAGGAGTTAGGGTTGCTAAATTAGGCTTTTTGCAAATTATTTCGCCTCTAACGGTTATGATGAGAATTATTCCTAAGAAAAAGGAAGCTATATATGATAAGTGGCAAAAGATGTTGTTGGATACTTATCTCGATGTATTTATTCGTTTGCTAATAATATACTTTGCATTGTTTTCTATAAGTTTAGTTCCAGATGTTATTCATACTTTATTTAGTTCATTTGAAGGTGGAGGAATTATTGGAGCTCTTGTCAATTCACTTGCTTGTGTTATTGTTATACTTGGAATTTTAAAATTTGCTCAAGACGCACCTGGATTATTTAAAGAATTCTTTGGTGGAAGTGGCTCATTTGCTCTTAAGAGTCCTAAGAAACAACTTAGTGAAAATAAAATTGCTATGGGCGGTGTTAACGCTTTAAGAGGTGGAATTTATGGTGCTACTACTGGAAAAGCTGGTGGAAAAGGAGTTTCAGGAAAAATTGGTGGTTTTATTAGTGGCGCTGGGCGTGGTGCTGTTGGAGGTTATGACAAAGCAGTAAAAGGTCTTGACACTGCTCGTACAGAGAGTGAAAATGGTTCTACTTTTTGGGGACGACAACTTGATAGAGCGAGAACAGCTATTGGAATGGAGACTAGAGCAGAGGCAGATGATAGAAATATAGAAAAAGTATTTAATACAACTGAACGTCAAAAACAAAACGAAGCTGTTATGAAACAAATAAAAAATATTAAAAGTCATGTTGAAGAAAAAATTGAAAGAGAAAATTCTAAAGTTAAATTTCATGTTGCCGACGCAAATGGGAATATTATAGAAGGAAATTATAATTCAATGTCACAATATTTGAAATCTTTACAAGATAATATTTCGAATGCTACTAATGATGCTGACAGAGCAAAAGCTTTAAAAGAAATGGATATATTTAGGGATAATCTAGGTCAGCAGAAAAAGCAAGCAGTTGAAAATATGGTTCACAGTTTAATGAATGGTTCCAGAGTTCAAGTTGATACGGATAGTAACGGAAATCCTGTATATGCTTTTAATGAAAATGATATGTCTTTGGTTCAAACTTCAGTTGCAGAAATAAATAAAGAAATATCTAAAGGTGGCGTAGGTTTACAGTTTGATGATCAAGGAAATGCTGTTTCTGGTTCTGAAACAACCGCAAGTATAACAAGTGGTTTTGATTTATTAAATAGTTTTAAAGATTCTATTGAAGCTCAATCTTATGAAATTCAACAACATTCTTCAACTGTTAATAGTAACTACACAGCTCGCCATGCAGATAGCAGGATGGTACGTGGTAACGGAAAATCTGAAAAAAAATAGGAGGAATAAAAAGTGGAAAATAATAGTTATTTGATACCTGCGAATTCAAAGAAGTCTATGTTAATACTTGGCTTCTTTAATCCGACAGATTTGATAATATTTGGTACTGGTTGTATTATTACATTTTTATTATTATTTATACTTAATACTAATTCATTAAAGCAGGCATTATTAATAATAACACCTGCGTTGATTGGAGCGTTTTTGGTACTTCCAGTACCTAATCATCATAACATTAGGACTTTTATTGGAAATGTATATCATTATTTTACAAATAGGAGAAGTTATTATTGGAGAGGTTGGTGTGTGAATCGTGGCAAAAAATAAAAATGGTAGTAAATATACAGAAGATTGGGTGCCTATAAAATCTATAAAGAATGGTATGATACAATTAGATAATAATTATTATGTTACTGGTATCAGAATAGAACCAAAAAACATTTTTATATTAGATTATCAGGAGCAAAGTAATATAATATTTAACTTACGAAATTTTTATAATGTTATTGACTATGAATTTTGGTTAGTTGTTTGTGACAGACCGGTTGATATAAATATGTATTTGGCACAATTACAATTAATGTATAATAATGTACAAAGTCAACAAATAAGAAAAATTATTAAACAAGATATTGATAAGGGAGAAAGTTTTAGAAATACAACTGTAAATGCTGTTGATACGGAATATTATATTTTGTTTAGAGATAAAAATATTGATGTTTTACAAAAAAGAATACATACTTTAATAAGTAATTTAGCAACTAGTGGATTAAATTCTAGACAAGTTAGTGATGATGATTTAAGAGTTATTATGGATAGTTTCTTTAATGGAAATATGAAAACTGAATTTGGGACGGTGATGAGTAGTGTCTAATATGTTTAAAAGTGAAATAGCACCAAAAGGGATAGATTTTAAATTAAATGATTTTGTTATAGGAGATAAATATTCAACTATACTTACTATAATAAATTATCCGAAATTAATTGGTCCTGGTTATTTAAGTAATATTACTAACATGCCTGGTGTTAAGGTAGTTGTAAAACATATACCAATCGAATTTAGTACTATGAGTAAAATGATTAATAAAGAAATAGCAGATTTAAAAGATAGATATCAACATGAAAATGATAGAACTATGCAAGAAAGTATAAGGCAAGATTATGAGTCTTTAGAAAGTTTTGTTTCTATGCTTGCTGCTACTCAATCAAAAATATTTGATTTTCAAATGCATATTATGTTAAGTGCAGATTCTAAAGAAGAATTAGAAGCTAAAAAAATGCAAACTAGAAATTATTTGGACGCTTTAGGTATGAGAGGTATTCCAATGATGTTTGAACAGGAAAAGGTTTTAAAATCTATGATACCAATATTTCCTAAACAAGATATAGAAGAGAGAGTGGGTATACCAATACCAAGTCCTACTATTGCAGCCATGTATCCATTTGTTTTTGATAGTATAAAAGATCCAGGTGGAGAGTTTACTGCTCCAACTTTACTAGGAATAGATTTTTCAGGAGGAGTTGTTTTATTTAATCAATTTTTATATCAAACTAAGAAAGAATTTAATAGAAATAATGCTAATTTAATTATTCTTGGTACTAGTGGTAGTGGTAAAAGTACTGCTGCAAAATTAATGCTTCGTACTCATATTAGAAATGGCTGTCAATTGATATGTATTGATCCAGAAGGTGAGTTAGAAGAAATGACCAAAACTTTTGGAGGAGACTTTATAGATTTAGGAAAAGGTGGACAGTTTGGTATAATAAACCCATTAGAGGTAATTGTTGATGCTGATGAGGATGAATTGAAACAAGGTTTAGGTTATACTATTTTAACTAGAACATTACAATCGTTAAAAGCATTCTTAAAATATTATAGTCCTGATATTGAAGAAGATGTTTTAGCAATGTTTAGTGAGGTAGCTCAGGATACTTATAAAAGATTTAATATTGATTTTAATACGGATTTTAGTAATTTTACTTCAAAAGATTATCCTACGTTTGATGATTTATATAGTACAATAAAAGGAAGACTTTTATCTATGCCAGAAGCAACTCGTGAAAAAGATGTTATGGAAAGATTAGAGTTAAAAATAAGACCTTTTGTTAAAGAATTGCGTTATTATTTTAATGGTCATACTACTATTAGTCAAGATAGTGATTTTATGGTATTTAATATTAGAGAATTAATGAACAGTGATGAAAGTATTAGAAATGCTTTGTTCTTTAATATATTAAAATATGCTTGGGGTTTATGTTTGGATCCTAGTGTTAATACAGTACTTATGGTTGATGAAGCACATGTTTTACTTGGTGGGCGTAATGAATTAGGTGCAGAATTTTTGGCGCAAATGCAAAGAAGAGCAAGAAAATATAATACAGGAACTATAATTATTACTCAACAACCTACAGATTTTGCTGCTCCAAATATTATTGTACACGGTAAAGCAATTTTTGATAATGCTTCATATTACTTAGTAATGGGTTTAAAAAAACAAGCTGTTGAGGATTTAAGTAAATTAATTGACTTAAATGATAATGAAAAGGAAAGCATAAAAGGTTATAGTCAAGGGGAGGCATTATTTGTTTGTGGAAGTAGACGTATGAGAATTAATGTTATCTTGACTCAAGAAGAACTAGATTCATTTGGAACTGGTGGAGGATTTTAATAGGTGGTGAAAGTTATGAAAAGAAATTATTTGATAAAATTTGGACTTTTATTAGTTTTTCTTTTTATAACTTTTTTTGCTTTTAAAACAAATTTATATGCTGCAAATTTTAAATATTCTGATTTTAATTGGGAAGAATTATTAAAAGAAAATAGAAATTTTTGGACAAGTACTTGTGAAGACAATCAAGAATGTGTAGATAAAGTTTTGGAAACAAAAAAAGAATTTTATGAAACTTTATATAGATTACTTGCTAAGGTTGAAAAAGACTATGGATATGTTATAAATGATAATTATATTATTGCAACTGTTTTTTATAAGTTAAATCCAGATAGTTTTAAAGATCCTGATGATAGTAATGATACTAATCCTTATAATATTGATAAAAATGAAGATACAAAAAATAAATATATTGGTAGTTTTTCTGATAGTGAAATAGATGCTGCTAAGAAATATTTTGAGGAAGAAAAAGATTCTTTAAAAACTTTAGTGAATAGTTTTATTGGATACTCGTCGACTTGTTATGGTGTAGCAGATGAAACACCGAGTTCGTATACAGATAATCAGGGAAATGATCATCAAACTTGTTCTTCTTCTTTAATGAAAGTTATTAATAATAAATGTGTTACTCCAATTGATGGACCATATAAGGGAAGTTTTTTTGATTCTTTAGGTTTAACTTTTTTGGGTAGTGAAAATTCTAAAAAATGTGCTTCAAAAGCACAAGAATTGGGATATAAAGATCCATATCTAACTACTACGAGTGAAAAGGTAGTTAATAATGATTTTTTCTGGGATTTTTTGATAAATAGCACTTATTTTGATAAAAAAGCACATTTGCAATCTGAATTTGATTTAGTTTTAGCTAATTCAGGTTATAAAAGCTTAGAAGAGTTAGAAAATAATGCAGAAGATTATGAAAAGTATAAGGATGATATAATTGATGCTAGAAAAGGTATTGTAAAAGGTATTAAAGGAGTTATAGAATCATTTGGAGAAAATAATTTTTCAACTGTTTCTGAAGAATTTATTAGTTTAAGTAGTAGTGAATACTGGTGGCCAATTGGAAGCGATAATATTAAAGAAGAAAATGGTAAAAAAATGGCTAGTGATTCTCCTTCTAATACTAATGTAAATAGTAATTTTGGAATAAGAAATGGAAAACCTCATAGAGGTGTTGATTTAGCAGGTGTAGAAGGGAAGACTCCAATTATAGCAGCACAAGATGGTGTTGTTGTTACAGGTGCCGTAGGCGAAACTGGAACTTGTAAAAATGGTGATACAAATTGTGGTGGCGGTTTTGGGAATTATGTTATGATACAACACACTGATGGTAACTATACTATATATGCTCATATGTACCCAAATTCTGTTATTGTAAAATCTGGAGAAAATGTAAAGCAAGGACAGGTATTAGCTTATGTTGGTGATACTGGTAGTTCAAGAGGGGCGCACTTACATTTTGAAATTAGAAAGGGTTCTAGTGCTAGTCAAGGTGCAGTAGATCCCTTAACGTATTTGAAAGCTGATAATCCTAGGCCTACAGGTTCTTCAATCAAAAATATAAATGGAAATGGCAATATGCAAACAGTTTGTTTAACTTTAAAAGGTTCAGGTTTGAGTAACAATTCTGTAGCTGCTATTATGACAAATATAAACGCAGAAAGTGGTTTTAATAATAATACTGTAGGAGATCATGGTACGAGTTATGGGTTATGTCAATGGCATAATGGACGTTGGACTAATTTAAAAAATTCTTTTCCATCTAATTGGCAGACAGTAGGTGCTCAACTTCAATTTTTAATGAATGAGTTACATGGTGGTTATGCATCACTTTATAATGCATTGAAAAGTGGAACTGGTGATGTATCAAGTCTAACCTATACATTTTGTTCTAATTTTGAAAGACCTGCAAATACCGTAGCTACTTGTAGAAACAGAGCTTCAAATTCTTCGCAATTTTTAAATTATGTTAATAATGGTTGTAAGTAGGTGAGTCTATGAAAAAATATAAAGATTATATTGTTATAATTGTAATTTTATTATTAATATTTGTTTCAATTTCAGTTCTTTTTAATCTTGATAAAAAGACAGATAATGTTGATGAAAATGTATATGTTATAGAACAAGATTATTCAAATTTTTTTACTGTAAATTCTTGTATTAATAAATATATACAATTTTTGGTTTCAAAAGATACAAGCAGTTTATTGAAAGTTATAGATAAAAAGTACATAACTGATAATAATTTAAATGAATCAAATGTAATAAACTCTTTAGGTGAGTTAAATGGAATTTATAATTTTGTATCTAAAGAAATGTATAAACAAAATAAAAATGACATTGAAGAATATTATGTTAAAGGAATTTTGCAAGAAGAAGGTATTGAATCTATATTATCTACAACTGAACAGTACTATAAATTGTATTTGTATGAAAAGAATATGACATATAGTATAACTCCTATAAGTGCTAGTAAATATATGGAGGTATTAGATGAATAATATAAAAAAAAATATCAAACCAATATTAATATGTTTAATTCTTATATTTATAGTATTAGTAATTGTTTTATTTTTAAATAATAAAAATGTTTTTAACAATAATAAGTTAAGTTCTTCTTATTTTATTGAAAAATATGATGCTAATCAATATTCTCCTATATATGTTGATAATGACCAGATTGTTCAAATATATTTAAATGAATATAAGAATAATATGTTATTTGATATTGAGAAAGCTTGGAATAATTTAAATAAAGAGTATAGAGAACTTAAATTTGGTACTAAAGAAAGATATATAGATTATGTTGAAAGTTTTTTATCTATTTCAACGTTATCTATGGAAGTTGATAAGTATAGTGTATCTAATGTATATGGTAAAAAAGTATTTAATGTTTATGATAAGAGTGGTAATCAATATATAATAAAAGAAAATTCTATTATGAATTATGAAATTTATTTAGACAATGAAACGGTTAAAATTAAATAGTTAGGTGGTGTGTATGGGAACATATAAGGCAAAAAAAAATAGTCAAGAGTTAGATGATGAACCAAAAAGTTATGAAGATCAAAAACGTGAGTCAACTGAAAAGGCTGTAGATTTAGTAGGAGAGGCTGCTTTGGATTATTTTACTGGTGCAAAAGGTAGTGAAATTAAAAATATGGCTGAGAACGTTCCCATAATTGGAAATACTGTAAAAAATACTTGGGATGGTGCTGTTAAAAAAGTTGCTAATGCTGTTTCTAAAACACCAGCTGGTGATATGTTAAAAAAAGCTGATGATGCAGGTGTTACAAACATGGCTCGAACTGCAAAAGATGCGATGTCTATGAAAGGTGGAGGTGGATCATTACCATCTAATAACAATGGTACTGAATCTCTTAAAAATACTTCTAATAAGAGCAAAGGCTTAAGTAATTTAAATGCTGGAACAAAAAGTAAAGTTAATAATAATCAAAAAATGTTTGGTGATTTTAAATTCGAATTACCTTTAGTTTTAAAGATTAAAATAATTATTACGCTAAGTTGTATTTTTTTACTTTTTATTATGGTAGTTGCAGTTTTTGCACAAGATGACAATAAAAATTTAAGTTTAACTAATAATAGTGAAATGACACCAAAGGGTGGTAGAAAACTTACCCAAGCTGAGATAGAAAATCGATTAGTTTATGTAGGAGATAGTAGAATTTCTTCTATGGAGTCTAGTTTATCTAATGATAATATTGATTTTATAAGTGGTTCTGGATATGATTGGTTAAGTAGTGATGGAATTAATAAATTGGAAAATATTTTAAATGATAAGAGTGATGCAATAGTTGTAATTTCTAGTGGTATTAATGATTTAAATAATATAGATAATTATATAACGTTGTATAAAGATTTGATGTCTAAGTATCCTGATGCAAAAATATTTATTATGTCAGTTAATCCTGTAGATGAATCTAAAACTAATATAACTAATAATCAAATAGAGGGTTTTAATAAAAAACTAAGTGAAAGTTTTGGAGTAAACTATATTGATACTTATAGTGGGTTATCTAATATCGTTACTAAAGATGATGGTATAACTTATGAGACTGATTTAAATAATGAAGTTAATAATATAGTTACAAATACTTTAATGAATTCTGGACAAATAACTAGTACTGTAGTTAATGGTGATGTAAAGGCTAAATTAGAAGAATTGGCATATTGGTATATTAATAATGTTAATAAGTATTCTATGAATGAAACAGTTTATATTCCACTTTTAAATGCATCCTATAGAAAAGATTGCTCAGGCTTTGCTGTTGCTTATATGTCATATGTTGCTGGTGTAAATTTTTCTGGGGTTGGTACTTTATCTATGGTTAATCCTAATGATTCTTGGGCTCAAAAAGCTTCAGAACATGGATGGAAGGCTTATACAAGTGATCAAATTGGAAGTGTGGATAATTTACAGTTAGGAGATGTTTTAATAGCTGATAATAGGTATTCGTATTCTAAGTTAGGGCAACACGCTGAAGTTTATGTCGATTCATCTCATACATTTGGTTGGGGTACTAAAAAAACAAAATATCCATCTGATATTACTATTAGAGCTGAAAGTAGTGGTGGACATATACATTTAAGAGATTCGATAGAGAAACACGATTATATTACTGTTTATAGATATGAAGGTGCATAATGTGAAATTAAAAAGAATAATTTTCTTAATTATAAGTATGATAATGCTTAGTGGTTGTAGTGCGGAATATGAATTGAATTTTGTTGATGCTAAATATAATGAAAAATTTAAAACTATAGGTAGTATTAATGATGAAAATTATAGAAATGAAATAGACGTTTTAAATGATAAAAATTATTTATTTGTTGATTCTACATTACAAACAGGTGATTTTCCTGCCGAGTCTTTTTTAGATGAATATGCTATTTATGATAAAAATGTTTTTAACAATGATAAAGGTTATGGAGTGATTTTATCTTATTCTTATAATAGTAAAGATGATTATTTAAAATCAAGTATCATATATAGTATGTTTCAAGGTTTTAATATTACTGATGATGAAATATATTTGTATGATCCTTTAAATGTATTTTTAACTTATCCTTTATTAGATGATATAACGATATCTTTTAAATCTGATAAAAAAGTATATGATAATAACGCTGACGAAGTTAAAAATAATAAGTATTATTGGTATTTAAATAAAGATAATTATAAAGATAAAAATATAAGAATAAGTTTTAAAAAAAATGAAATGTTGTCTCAAAAAAATATTGTAATATCTGATAAAAGTTTTAAGTTTGGAATGTATATTTTTTTAATTATTTTACTTATTGGTGTTTTAGTGATTTTTGAAAAGGTAAAAAAATCAAATAAATAGTATAGAAAAAATATACTATTTGTTTTATAATAAAGTTAGTTGAAGGGAATGTAATTAATGAAATTTAATGTAAGTGCTAAAGATCTTGTTCTTTTTATTGTATTTTGTATTTTTTTGTTATTACTATGTAGTATTGCTGTTAGTAATGCAGTTAGTATAATTAATGATGGAGAGTTTTTGGGATTAAATCCTTTTGCTGGATTTGGACCACATTATATATTTGGAACATTATTATTATTCTTTATAGTTTTGATTGCTATATTTGCAAGTGTTTCTTCTTATATTTTTGATAGAGAAAAAGGAAAAGGTATAGGATTAAACATTGGTGAAAAAGATGAAAAAGGTTATGCTCGTTGGAGTAAAGAAAAGGAAATTAAAAATGCTCCTAAGGTTGTAAGAGTGCCTATTAGTGAAAAAGATTCTAAAGCTGCTGGAGCAGTGTTAATAAATAATGGAAAAAATATGTGGGTTGATGATAGTGAAAACCATACTTTAGTTATTGGTGCTACTGGTAGTGGTAAGACTAAGAGCGTTGTTGATCCACTTGTATATAGTTTAGCTAAGGCTAAAGAAAGTATGATTATTACAGACCCTAAAGGTGAAATTTATAAAGAACACTCTAATATGCTTAGAGATAGAGGTTATGACATTATTGTTCTTAATTTTCGTGAACCACAACATGGTAATTGTTGGAATCCTTTAACACTTCCTTATCAATTGTATAAGGCTGGTAATACAGATAAGGCTACTGAGTTAGTTGATGACGTTGCTTTAAATATTTTGAAAGATAAAAAAGCACAAGATCCGTTCTGGGAAAATAGTGCGGCCGATTATTTTTCTGGAGTTGCATTAGGTTTATTTGAAGATGCTAAAGAAGATGAAGTTAACTTAAATTCTATAAGTTATGTAACAACTGTAGGTGAAGAAAAGTGTCCACCAAGTAATTATATTAAAGAATATTTTAATATGAAAGGTGAATCTAGTACTCCATATGTTTTTGCTAGTAATACTATTAATTCTCCAACTGAAACAAAAGGTGGAATTTTATCTGTTTTTAGACAAAAGATAAGATTATTTGCAAGTCGTGAACAATTATCAGAAATGCTTAGTAAAAGTGATTTTAATATGCGTGATATTGGTAAGAAACCGACTGCTGTATTTATGGTTATTCATGATGAAAAAACTACTTATCATGCGTTAGCAACAATATTTATTAAACAATGTTATGAAACTTTAATTGATGTTGCACAAGAGTGTGGTGGAAAATTACCTGTTAGAACTAATTTTATACTAGATGAGTTTGCTAATATGCCTCCTTTAAAAGATGTTACAACAATGGTAACTGCTGCACGTAGTAGACAAATTAGATTTACATTTATTATTCAGAATTTTGCTCAGTTAAATGATGTTTATGGAAAAGAAGATGCTGACACTATAAGAAGTAACTGTGGTAATTTAATATATTTACTTACAACAGAACTTGCTGCATTAGAAGAAATTAGCAAATTATGTGGTGAAAAGAAGAGTAAAGATAAAGATAAAACAGCTTCTACTCCTTTAGTAACTGTAAGTGACTTACAAAAGATGAAATTATTTGAAGCTATAATTATGAGATCAAGACTTAATCCTTTTAAAACAAAGCTAAAACCTAGTTTTGAAATAGATTGGGGAGAAAAATTTCCAATTGCAGAATTTCCAACAAGAACAAAGGGTGAGATAGGAATATTTGATTTAAAAGACTTTGTTGATAAGAGAAGAAAAGATAAAGTAATGAATAATGTGGGTGGTGCTAATCCATTTGGTGGTGGATTTAATTTTAATAATAATGTTAATCCGTTTATGAATCCTAACGAAGGGCTGATGCCAAATATTAATAAGGATGCAAATCCACTTCCAAATCCTTTTGAAGGTGGGGGAGAAGTTGATGTAGATGAATTACTTAAAAAGATTGATGCAAAAATTGCAGAGCTCGAAGAAGAAGAAAGATTAGAAAAGGAAAAACAACCTAAAGTTAATACTGAAGTTGAAAATAAGTCTTCTGATAAAGTATTAGAGGAATTTAAATTTGATTTAGATGATGTAATGAATAATAATAAAGAAAAAATTGAAACTTTTGATTTACCAAAAGAAACAAATACATCTGATATAAATAAAACATTTAATGATTTATTAGTAGAAAATTCAGATAAAAAAATAGAAGAAAAAAAGAATATTGATAATAATACAGTTATTAGTGATGGTAATAATGACACTAATCAAATAACTGATGATCAATATTTTGATGATTTTTTTCAAGATGAATAAAAAAGAAACTAAAGGATTTCGTCAAAACCTTTGGTTTCTTTTTCTATGTATATAGGTCTATTTTTTGTTTCTTTATAAGTTTTGCCTATGTAAGTACCGAGTAAACCTATAAATATTAGTTCTATACTTCCCATAAATAAACTTATAATTAGTAGAGAAGCATAACCTGGAACATCACGGCCATAAATTAGTACTTGAAAAATTGTAACAATAATATATATTAATGAAATTATAAATATTGCTAAACCAATTATTGTTGCTAATTCTATTGGCTTTGTAGAAAAATTAGTTATTCCTGTTAAAGCA
Source organism: uncultured Bacilli bacterium (assembly GCA_934089255.1). GTDB lineage: Bacteria > Bacillota_I > Bacilli_A > RF39 > UBA660 > UMGS1124. The sequence goes on from CAKOJI010000018.1 coordinate 23,850, forward strand.
TATTCTATTTGCTTTTTTGTGGTAAATTTTGTTTTACCACTAAATCTATCATCTACATTGTAATACATATATTCAGTATTAAAACCTATCCAAGAAAACATACCTTTTGTAAATCTATTTTTTTCTGAAAGTGATAGAATAGATTTTTTTATATTTTTTCTAAACATTCTAAAATCACTAGCACCGTTTATTAATTTAGTATCCGATAGTTTATTTATTATGTCATAAAATATTTTTTTTGATATTCTTTGAAATACATTTTCTTTATTTCTATTTTTCATAACCATTACTATTTGATCAGTTGCTTCGTGTTTTTTTAAATATTCTAACATTTTTAATATATATTTAGGGTTTTGTTGTAAGTCTGAATCTATAATACAAGTATATTCTCCTTGACTATATTTAAGCCCAGCATATATTGCTGCGTCTTTTCCAAAATTTTTACTGAATGATATATATTTTATGTTGCTAATATTATTTGATATAGTTTTTATTTTTTCTAATGTTTTATCTGTTGAACCATCATTAATATATATAAGTTCATATTCTAAATCTTTTAATGTATTATGTAAAACTTTATTTAATTCTATTATATTACCTTCTTCATTGTAAGCAGGTATTATTATACTTAATAACATTTATTACACCTCTAGTAAAGTATAACATTATTTGCTTATATCTTCAAATATAAAAGGAGAGGAATTAATTAATTATTAGAATAATATTATTTAATGTCTTTTGTATGTAAAACTTTTTTAATTTTTTATTAAAAAACACTTGCATTATTTACAAAAGTAGTGTAGAATTGAAATTGTGTTTAACTGGCTGTGATGTGCGAGGTTGCTGATACGCTAGGCGGAGTTGCTAATTCCTTCTGTTATCAGGTAATTCGTTACGGAGCTATGTTTATACAAGATATAAACGAAGGGAGGACATTAGATATGTCAAAAGTAAGAATTAGATTAAAAGCTTATGATCATAAAGTACTTGATGATACAGCTAGTAAGATTGTTACTACAATCAAAAGAATGGGTGGAGAAATTTCTGGACCTATTCCTCTTCCTACTGAAATTGAAAAATTTACAGTATTAAGAGCAGTACATAAATATAAAGATAGTAGAGAACAATTCGAAAGACGTACTCATAAAAGACTTATTGATATAAAGAATCCTAGTAAGGAAGTTATTGATGCTTTAACTCACTTAGA
>CAKOJI010000019.1 GCA_934089255.1 uncultured Bacilli bacterium
ATCTACTAAACATTCCATTAGGATGCTTAATTAATACATAATTACCCCAAGATTTAGTTCCAGTTGAACCTCTTAAATTAGGTACTCCAGTTTGTATTTCATAAACTACTCCAATACAATTTGAATATACTCTATTTTGATTTTCATCTATTCTCCAACCTAAATCTACACCTCTATGCCCTTTATTACCGTAATGTTGGGTTATCCTATTTATGCTATCATTTATTACTCTATTTTTCATAAATATTCTCCCTTCTATTTATTATACGTATAATTTTTTTAATTATATATTAAATTTGTTTCATACTGGAAGTAATTTTTAAATTAAAAAGATTGTCTTCTGTAAATTACAGATTACAATCCTAATCATAACTACCATAAAATATCAAACTCTTACAGTTAGGTTCATTAAATTTTTTTTATTTAAATAAGTTTTTTATTTTATCAATTAAACTAATTTTAGATTCTTTAACACTATTATTTTCTTTTACTTCTTTCTTTTCTTTACTATCAATAACTAATATAAACTTAGTATCATTAGCATTATTCTTATTAGTAAGTTGATATTCGCTACCTAAACTAACTAACTTCTTAACTCTAACACTTGTTGGTTTAACTTTATTTTCTATTATATCACTCAATACTTTTATTCCCTCATCATTATATTTAGTAATACCACTAGATAATTCATTAATACCATTATCTAATGTATCTACACCATTATATAAAGTTCCAAGAGACTCACTTATACTTTTAACAGAAGCATTTTTCACAGCATTAGCAACTTCATTAGATAAAGTTGGTGCAATCTCACTTGCTACACTCTCTGCAGTACTTTTTACAACATCTGCTGATACATTTTTAGATACATTTTCAGCAACATAATTAGATGTATCACTTAAAGCCTTACTAATACTAGCCTCAACAGCAGTTTTTAATGCTGCAAATGTAGAATCGCTACTTATTGTACTACAGGCAATTAATTCATCTGTTGTATATAAAGTATAATCTTCACCCTTAGTATTAATAGCATTTTGACATATTAAGTAAGAATCATATTTTCCAGTTGTTTGTAAATATGCACCCAATATACTTATTCCAGCATTATTACCTATTTCTTTTATATTAGCATCATTTGGATTCATACTACTTTTAACTTGTTCCCAAGTAGAATTCTTAATATCATTAACATAACTTTCAGTAAATTTACTATTTACATTGTTAATTGTTTTATCTTTAATAGCATTAACTTCTTCTTCACTTAATGCATTTCCACTACTTTTCTTAAGTTTATCAATAGAACTAGATAAACCACTTTTCAAAGTGTTAGAACCATCCTTAATTTTTTTAGATGATTCGTCTATTAAATTCATATTATCTTGTAAAGTTTTAGTTTTATCATATAAACTATCTAACTCATTTAAAGTACTAATATCACTACTACTAATCAACTTAGGAGTTGCAACATTATATATTGATGGTAATTTAAAATTATCTGTATCAAAAGTAACTGTAATATTATCCATATTCTTTAAACTACTCACATTTAAACTCTCATATAAACCAGGAGCACTAATACCAACAACAACACTCTTAGTACCAGTAGATATTACTTTACCGTTATTAATATCAACATTACTATTATTTTTACTATCTAAAATCATTCCCATAGTAACTACAAAAGGAGTATATAAAGCCTCATTAGTACCATTTACATTAACTATATGTCTATCATTATTTTTATAGTTTATACTTATTGATACTTTACCTTTCTTACCTAAAATATCTTCTAACTTACTTACTTTCCCATCTAACTTATAAGTAACATCTAACTCTATAGGTAAATCACTCTCATATTTACCTTGATAAAATATATCACTACCATTACTATTCCATACTATATTATTATTATCAATCTTATAGGTTTCATCACCATTTATATTTAAAATATCTTTTAATTCTGTATAATCACTTAAATTATCTAACTTTTCATTATTAACTAAATGTTCATTAACAAAAGTATTTTTTAATTCACCATTATATTCTAATTTACTATATATTGTTTCGTTTTTACTCATAGCACATACAGGAGTAGCGCACAATGAAAGGATTAAAAACGAACCTACAACAGCTTTTTTAAACTTTTTATCCATATTAACTTTCCTTTCTTTTATAACAAATTTATCAAATATTAATAATATAGAAGGCAATACAGTTATAACAACTATCATACTTATTATTGCACCACGTGATATTAATGTACAAAGTGAACCGACCATTTCAAGTTTAGAATAAACTCCTACACCAAATGTTGCAGCGAAGAAACATAATCCACTAACAAATATAGAGTGTCCGTTATAATCAAGTGTTAACTTCATAGCCTTATTCTTATCATATTTCTTTCTATTTTCTATATATGTTGTAGTAAGTAATATTGCATAATCTATAGTAGCACCTAATTGTATAGTACCTAGTACTATTGGCGCAACAAATGGAAGTACTGTTCCACTAAAATATGATACAGACATATTAGTGAAAATAGCAAACTCTATTGCAAGTATTAAAAGTATTGGTAAAGATAAACTATGAAGCACAATAATTAATATAATAAATATACAAACTATAGAAGAATAATTAACATTTTTAAAATCAGTATCACTTATATTAATCAAGTCTTTCATTAAAGGACCTTCACCTGCTACAATAGCAGTATCATCATATTTTTTAACAATATCATTAACTTTAATTATTTGATTATTCAATTCATCACTAGCAACTTCATAAATTGAGTTAATAAGTATTGCTTGATATTTATCATTTTTAAATATACTTAAAGTATTTTCATCTAACATATTATCTGATAAACCAGCATTTTTTAATTCTTCATAAGATAATACAAAATCTATACCATCTACACTTTTTAAATCATCAATCATATTATTTACATTATTACTCTTTAAATTACTATTAACTAATATTATTTCTGGACTAACTATATTATAATTATCTCTTAAATAATTATTAGTACTAATACTTTCTAAAGTATCTGGTAATGATTTATCTATTTTATAATAAACACTTACCTTATTATTAGCTAAATACATAGGAACTAATAATATCAAAAATATTATAAAAATTAACTTATTATGCTTAATAACAAAATTATTTAATGTACTAAAATTAATTTTAAAACTCTTATGTTTAGTTTTCTCTATATATTTATCAAATGTAAGAAGCAATGCAGGGAATAATGTAATAACACTTATAACTCCTAATAAAACTCCTTTTGCCATTACTATACCTAAATCACGTCCTAAAGTTAATTTCATAGTACAAAGTACTAAAAATCCTGCAATTGTTGTTAGACTACTACCCATAACTGACTTAAATGTTTCAACAATTGCTTCACTCATTGCTTCGTTTCTATTATCGTATTTTTTCTTTTTATCTTCATAAGAATGATATAAGAATATAGAAAAATCTGTAGTAACTCCTAACTGTAAAACAGCAACTAAAGCCTTAGTAATATATGATATCTCTCCTAAAAATATATTGCTACCTAAATTAAATAATATAGCACAACCAATATTACCTAGTAATAATACCGGAACTAAATACGAATCAAGTGATAATTCTAATACTAATATACAAAGTACTACAGCAATAACAATGTATACCATTATTTCACTTTCACTTAAATTCATAGTATCAAGTACCATACTACTCATACCACCAAGTTTCATATTTTTAGATATTTTTCTTATTTCTCCAACAGCATCAATAGTAGAATTAGCACTAGTACCATCTTTAAAAGTAATAAGTAAAATATCTGTATTATCTTTATGTAAATGACTAGTAACTTCACTTGGTAAAAAATCTACTGGTACATTAGTACCAACAACATCATATAAAGATATAACATTATTTACGCCATCTACATCTTTTATTTTATCCTCTAATTTAATAATATCTTTACTAGATAAATTACTAACTACTACTGTACTATAAGAACCCATATCAAACTCATCAGTTAAAATATTTTGTCCTTTTATAGTTTCAATATCACTTGGCAAATAAACTAATATATCATAATTTACTTTAGTTAATTTCATACCTACAAAAGATAATACTAATAATACTAGAGAAATAATTAATATTAATATTTTCTTTTCACAAATTTTATTTGCAAACTTTTTCATATCTCTTCTCCCTTCAAAAAATATTCTATTAAAACAAATAAAAAAATAACACATAATATATCAATAATAAGTATGTTATCCAACAAAATATTAAATATGTATTGCTATTTATCCAACAAAATATATTTTATCTTTACTTTTGTAAAATATATCTTATAATAAAATTAACAACAAACAAAAAGGAATGAACCAATATGAAAGAAAAAAAAGATTTAAGAATTATTAAAACTAAAATAGCTCTATACAACGCTCTTACAAATTTAATGAAAAATAAAACATTTGAAGAAATAAGAGTAAGTGATATATGTAACGAAGCACTAATTAACAGATCAACTTTTTATGCTCATTATGAAGATAAATACGAATTACTAGTAGATTAATTAAAAAATGTAGAAAACGAACTAACTAGTGAACTATCAAAAAATAAAAACATTGCAAATACTAAAGAATATTATATTGAATTAATAAGTTTATTTTTAAATCACATAGAAGAAAAAAAAGATATTTATAACTCAATTATGATAAACAATAGAAATAGCATTATGATGGATATACTACTTAATGTAGTTAATAATGATTTATTAAATAAAATGAGTACACAAAATGATAGTATAATACCAAATGATATAGCTGCTAAATTTTATTTAGGTGGGGTAATTAATTTAGGTATAGATTATATTAGTAACAATAAATATAATAAAGAAGATTTAATAAAATATTATAGTATTTTAATACCAAATAACATAGGAAAAGAGTAACCGTTAGTTACTCTTTAATTCTTGTCCATTAACATATAATTTATATCCATTAAAATCTATATTAGAATTAGTACTATCACTATTATCTAAACTAGTTATATAAGAACCTCCAGTTAATTTTATTTTAGAATTCTTATCCAATTTTAATGTAATAGATTTAGCACTATTATCACCATTTATAGTTCCTACATAATAAGACTTATTAGTAAAATTCATTGTAAGTGTACTAATATTATCTACTACAATATTCCCTACTGCTTTTTATATTACTTATAGTACTTGTACCATTACTAACTAATATAGTATTTTATCTTTATTTTTAAACGTTTCTTTAATACTATAATTATTAAAATTAAACATTATTAAATACATTAATAATATTCCGAAAACAAAACTTTCTATTTCAAACAAAACAATGTACTTAGTATCAAGTGTAGTATTCATATTATTTGGCATACTAGGCATATCACTAGGTTTATTATTTGTATTAGATTCTCCATTTACATTATTATTTTCATTATTTTTTGAATTTTTATTTTCATTCATACTTTCTGTTGTTTCATTATTATTTTGTGTATTTACATCAGGTTTTGCTGGAACTTCTTCTCCAGAATCATTACTTGGTTTTTCTGATGGTGTATTTGTATTACTATCACTAGTATTGTTATTATTTCCATTTCCAGGCATCTCTGGTGGTTCTCCCATATTATTTCCGTTTCCACCACCATTATTATTCATATTAGGCATAGTATTATTGTTACTTGTATGATATTTAACATAATTCATAGTAATAAACATACTTACACCCATTAATATAACTAAAACAATTATTATTATATTTTTTAAACTTCTTTTCATAATTTATTTTCCTTCTCTATTATTATAATTATTTTTAAATATTTTAATCTATATTTACTTTTTCTCCTTTCTTCATACTAATAATATTATAGAATTATTAAATGAAAATTAAAAAAAATGTAGTTTTTTAAATACTACACTAAATTATTTATAATTTTTATAAATATTTTTTTAACTTTATTAAATAAGTTATTATGTTTTTACTACTTATGAATAATAACTATACTATTTTTTATCAACAACGTATTTACTACCCAACCGTATAGTAAATAATGATCTAATACAGAAAAAACATATTTATCATTCTTTTTTATTTTGCATTCGGAACAAATGTTTTTACGTTTCCTATAATATCTAAATTATTATTTTTTCTATCATAAATAATTGCACCATCATCAAATATAGCATATATATTTTTATTTTTTTCATTTGCAGTTTTTTGGAGTTTGTTTAAATATCTATAATTATTAGATGAATGCACGTCCATATAAAATGGATCATCTATAATATTAAACCCTTTATACCAATCAAATTTTTTATAATAATTGTTTTTTGCTGTTATAAAATAATTGTTAAGTTGCAACTCAGTACCAGCAGACTCTCCAATAATTATTTTATTATAATTTTTTATATTACCACTAATTCCAAACTCATAAACCTTATTATAAAACATCTCAGGATTTCCTCCAGGCAATATTATAACATCAGATTCATCAATTTTTTTAATCATATAATCTTTATTATCTCTATAACAGTTTAATATTGTTATGTTTTTTTCCTCAATACCTAATTTTAATAATGGAATAAAATATTTATCTTTTTTTCTTCCGCTAAAAAATTTATCTAAACCATCAGCATTTGTTTCTACCGCAAAACTCCACGGAATAATTACAACTTTATTCTTTTTTGAAATTATTTTTCTTAATCTTTCTTCTACTAATGGAAAGACAATATCTATTTTTGAAAAAAATATACTATACATTTTTTCTTCTCCTTTTAAGTTCTTTATTAGCATTTTGTATATTAAATTTTTTCATCAAAATTGAATATAGCTCATTTTCAAAATCATCTACATTTTCACTTTCAATTATAATATCATTTAACATTTTTTTCTTCTCAACACTCATACTATTAATATACTTTAAAAGACTAACATCAAAAGTATTTTCCTTTTTACTCCACTTTTGATTTAATACTATAAATAATTTTAATGAAATAAGTCTATTTTTTAGTTCCTCTTCAATTTTTTTATCTGTTACATTTAAGTGTGGAGTTGCCAATGAAATTGTTTTACTGTTAGGCTCAAAACATTTTTCTAGCATTGTTACCATATATAATTGATATAATTGATGATTAGAACATAATACTATTTTATCATAATTAGAAAATAAAGATAAATAAACTCCCCATAAAAAATCAATATCTAAATTATACTTTTTATCATAATATAAAATATTTATTCCAGTTTGTCTTGTTCTAGTAACAATAATTTCATTCTTTCCAACAGTTTCTAAAAATGTCTTTATATCTTTATTAATAAATTTCGGAAAAAATATAAAATTTTTATTTTCAATTAAATTTGGATTAAACACCAAACATTCTCTCAATTCAAATTTACATTCACTACCACAAGATTTACAATAATATTTATCATTAATAATTTCAAAACAAGAATCTTTCATATTTATAGTTTTTAAATTTTCCTCAGACAATTCAACTTTTTTGCAATCACACGTTAATATTTTTTTTTGCTTTTCATATATATATTTTTTGCTTATTAAATAGTAAATCTTTTGTAACAATTCATCAACATGTGCACTATCTACCCAATAATAATCCGGTCTAATATTATATTCGTCTAATAATTTTTGATATTGTTCAATATTCCTTTTTTTGTAAGAATCCAGCATATTAACTGAGAGAACAAATTTAGTCTTCATTTTTTTAGCAAGCATTTCAGCTAAAATTGGAGTACTCATTTTTCCGACAGAAAAATCACTATAAGGGGCAATAGGCATTGTTATAACAATTTTTTCCATATTATATTTCCTTTCTTTTTGTGATAAAATATATTTCATCATTTATCATTTTCATTTTCTTTTTTAATTGTTTATATTCTTTTAATTCAACACACGCATTAGTATGCAAACTAAATTTTGTTCCTAATGGCTCTACTATTTCAAACAAGAAAAACATATAATTCAATATTTTTTGAAATATTTCATCATCCATTAAATATTGATAATTTTCATAATAATTGATATATTTCCAATCAATATTTTTTAATAAAAATATATCTCTTTTAAATGATATATATTCATTTAAAAGAGCAAATTCCTTTTTTTGATATAATAACTTTACTTGACTTATATTTTTTGTATTTATTTTATTTAACATTTTTTTTATTTCATTTATTTTTTTTTTTATTCTACATTTTCTTTTCGTAATTCTATCATTTGATATCAATTTTTTTTCATAATTATACAATTCATCATAACGTTTATTGAAATCATCATTGCTTGAAAAAACATAAAAAACATGACTCCATTCTTTATTATTGTTATCTATTTCATATTTTAAATAATCAAAAATATTTTCTAAACTATTATTATTTCCATACTGTAAATATATTCTTCTCTTTGTATTTGCAGAATATTTATATATTATTTCACCTGCATTACTATGTAATTTAACAATCAAATCATTGTCATCCAATATTTTATTAATATAATTAATATTTTCTCTATTTAGTCGTGAAACCAACATAGAATGAACATTTTTTCTTTTTAATCCAGTTACTGACGAAATAATATAATATATCATTTCCTCATATTTAAAAATATTATTTTTATATTTTTGTGGATAAGCAAGTTGAAAATCTATATCACTATTTTTTTTGCAACTACACCTCGCAAAACTTCCTATAAGAAAAGCACATATGTTAAATTGATTCACAACATCAAAACAATTAATTATATCCTGTATTACATTTTTAATTATATCACAGTGATAATTAATATTATAAAGATTTTTTTCTTGATTATTTTGTATATAATCTAATTTATTTTTGTATTTTATCTTTAATTCATTTATGATTGAATTTATATTATTATAATCATCATCACCAATTTCTATAACTAACATATTCGTTTTCAAACTTTCCAAAAGTTCTTTATTAAAATTTAATGCCATTTTCCATCATCTCCCATTAAATTCCTTTATCTTTCTTTTCGCTAAACTAGTCTGAGTTTTATCTATCCAATCAATTCTAGGACCATATGATAATTCATCAGTAACAATTCTAACTCTATCTTTATTTTTTAAAACATAATCCACTGGTACATATTCATCATTAACAAATGCTCCAATCATCGTATTCCCTACATCTGTATGTATTTTATATGCAAAATCTATTGTTGTAGATCCTTTTGGTAATTCTATGATGTCACCTTTAGTACTATAAACATATACTTTATCTGCAAATAATTCATTTTTTACTTGTGTAACAAACTGTTGATTATCTCCAAATATACTATTTAATTCTACTAACGATTTAAAAAATTGATATTTTTCTTTTAAATCTTTCTGCATTATATTTCTTGCATTTCCTTTTTCATTATCCCAATATGCTGTTAATCCAAACGATGCTATTTTATCCATATCAAATGTTCTTATTTGGGTTTGTACTAATTTATCTTCCGTACCAAATACTGTAGTATGTAAACTTTGATACATATTTGTCTTAGGATTACATACATAATCTTTAAATTTATCATTAATTGGATGATACAGTTTATGTATTAATCCTAAACTTAAATAACAACTACTAATACTATCCACCATTATTTTAAGTGCTAACAAATCATGTATATCTGATAATTTTTGTCCTTCATTTAGTCTCTTATATATTCCATAAATATTTTTTGTTCTAAGTTTTATTTCGTTAGGAATATTATTATCATTTAAAATCATTTTTATATTATATAACATATCTTTTAAACAAGACTTACTAGATTCTTCTAATTTTTCTTTTCTTTCTTCTATACTCTTATACATATCAGGTTTTAAATATTTTAAAGATATATCTTCTAATTCACTTTTTATTCTATAAGCACCTATTAAATAAGCAAGTGGTATAAATATTTCCATCGTTTCTATAGAATTTTCTTTTTGCTTGAATTCATTTTTAAATTCTAATGTTCTCATATTATGTAATCTATCTGCAAGTTTAATAATTATTATCCTTACATCATCAGTTATACCTGTAATTATCTTTCTGGTATTAGCATAATTTTGTTCCTGCTTAGTAGAAAAATTCATTTTAGCAAGTTTTGTAACTCCATCAACTAAATTAGCAATGTCCTGACTAAAATCATGAGAAATATCTTCTTTAGTGATACTTGTATCTTCTAAAGTATCATGTAAAAGTCCTGCACATATTGTATTTCTATCAGCATGCATATCAGCAAGTATGTATGCAACATTTAATGGGTGAGTTATATAAGGTTCTCCGCTTTGCCTATATTGATTTTGATGTAACGTATCAGCATATTCATATGCTTTTTTTACAATGCTAATTTCATCAGGATTATAAGATTTTAACTTATACAATAAATCTTCTAATTTTATATTATTCATCTACACCTCCTACATAATATTAAAAGAAAACGTTAATCAGTCATTAACCCATAAAGGTTTAAGACCAATTAACGTTTTTAGAGCGCATTAAAAAATTTACAACAAAGTTGCAAAAGCAAGTAAATTTTTTCATTTTTAAAACATTTAATTTATTCATTACTACCACTCACTTCTTTTAAAATATTAAATCTACTCTAACATTTTTTATTTACAATATTTTAAAAGATGTTTTAAATATATATTTTTGCGTTCAATTTATCTATATTTCATAAATTATTATATTCTTTCATAATTTTAAACAAAAAATAAAATGTTTTAGACATAAAACGATATATACATCTAAAACAATTTATCATTAATAACAATAAACCATTTACCAATATCTGTACTCATAAAATCATTTATTTCATTAAAAGACAACAATTTTACATCATTACATAATGGATCATAAACTACAAATTTATTATCATACCAATCACTCAAAAGTATTGAATGAAATTCGTCATTTACTTTTCCTGCAAGTATTATTAAATTATTATCAAATAATTTTCTTTCAACAGTTGAACATTTATATTAATTCCATTATAAACTTTAGCACCAGATTTAATTGCAATACTTAAAAACTCATTATATTCATTTAATAACAAATTAAATATTTCATCATCAAATACATTATTATTTTTAAATAAATTATTTTCTGAATGATATATACTAACAACTAAATTTTTTTTTGATAAGTGATACAAAATTGCACTAAATGGTACTCCATCAATATACTTAGATTTATATATACTATATAATCTTCTTTCATCATACCAATTAATTTTATCAATTAAGTTATAATAATTTAACGCCATTAACATACAACATATAGTACAAGTATTTCCTCTTTGTTTATAATGTTTTAAATCTTTTCCCATAATTACCTCAATATATTTTATCTTGAATTAATTATAACACTTCCCAATATCCTGTTTTATCTGAGCCTATTCTAACAATAATATCGTTTTCAATCAATATTTTAAAGTTTCTTTTTATAGTTCTAACATTAACATTTAAATTTTTTGCTATTATACTTTGTGTAATATATTTATCATTTATAATTAATTCGATAATTCTATTTTGAATATCATTCATAACAAATTTATTATTTTTGATTATCTTATCCAAAGAAGTATTTATTGTTTTTAGCATAAATTTTATAAATTCGTTAGCATTTGAATTAATATGACACCGTTCTATAGAAGAATAATATTTTTCTTGATTTAAGTATATTTCCTCTTCTATTGGAATAAACTCAAAATTTTTATCATAATTAAATAACATTAAACTCATCCAAAATCTTGCCATTCTACCATTTCCATCAGTAAATGGATGTATTGCTACAAAATAATAATGAAAAATCGAAGATAATAATATTAGATTTAAGTTACTATTATTAATATAATGGAATAAACTTTTCATAAGATTAGGTACTAATATAGAGTTTGGAGCTACATAAACAATTGTATCTTCTTTTTTTATGGCCTCACCATGATTTCTATATCCACCATTATCATCATCAAAATACTTCATCATAACCTGATGTGCTTTTAAAAAATCGTTTTCATCTTTATAATTTAATGTATTAATAAGATTATAAACTTCAATTGCATTTTTTACTTCTTGCACTTCATCTCTTTTGCCAAAAACATTTTTATTTTCAGAAATATTTTCTACATCAAAAAGTGATAACGAATTAGCTTCAATCGAAAGAGAAGAATGAATCGATCTTACTTTAGACTTTGTAACCATATATTTTCTTTTTTGCTTATCAGTAATATCAATATTACTTAGTTTTAAATCAATTTCTTTAAACATATCATTTATTTCATCACTAATATAAAATATTGGTTCTACTTTATCAAATAATTTCATTTTATACCATTCCCATCTAATTTGGATTATATCAAATGTCACTGTAAATGTCACTGTATTTTATTGAGTATTTCAAACAAATATAACACCAATTATTTTATTTTTTAATAACAAAACATAAGCACTTAAATTACTAATACCATTTACAATTAATAAACTTATTCCAGAAAAAGTATAATCTTGAACCAGAGCATTACTAAATGGAAGTACACCAAAATACTTTAACATACCATCCATCCCCAAACTCTTACCTGTTGGGTCAATAAGCATATTTAAAGAACCATCTATAGCACCAATTCCTATAAATAAACACAAAAATTCTAATATTCTTTTAACTCTTTTATATCTCATTTCTTCTTTACAATTAAACTCCCACCTGATTCTCCTACAATCATTCCAAGTGATATAAATAGTTCCATTCTAAAATTAAAACTATATCCCACAATAGCCCCAAGTGCTATACCAAATATTATAAATGGTAAAGCATTCTTTAAAAAACTAACTACATTTAACACTATACACTCAACCTCTCATAATCTTTAACACCATATTTATTTAAAATATAATATAAAACACTACACACTATACATAATATACCAACAAATATTGCTAACACAGTATTTAATGATAAACTATCAACAAATTTAAATAAACCATAAGTAAAACCAACAAAAAATATCATACCAATAAATACTGATATCATAGAACTCATACTTTGTTTAATAACTTCAGTATCATTACTATAATTTAATTTTGGATACTTTAAATTAACTAACAAACCAACCATACCATTAAATAATATAATAAGTATACTAAACAATAAAACCAATATAAAATATACAAAACTTAATCTAAATCTTATAATAAGAACTATTAAACTAATAATAACAAATGGTATCTCAATAACAATTGCCATTAACAACTTAGAATTAAAAATTGTATTTGTTAATATAGGTAAACTCTTAGTAATATTAATAGTCTTACCCTCTAAACTAATACTAGATGATGTTATACTAGTAAAAAACAAACTAAATAATATAACTACAACAAATACTAAATTTATAGACATACTTCCATTAATACCATATTGACTAAACACACTAGATAATATATCTTTACCCTTAACACATAAAAGCACACTGATAATTGCTAAAAGTATTAAACCAAAAGAAGTATTAAACATATAAATAGGACTAGAAAAATATCTCTTTAATTCTTTATTACATAAACTAAATATTTTTTTTCTAGATTTATATATAACTTTACCATTACTTTTAACAGAAGTTTCACTAGATTTAAATATAATACTAAAATAATATTTAGAACCTAACACTATAAATATAATAAATGGAATAAGACTTACTAATATCATTTTAATAAAAGTTAATATATCAAACTTATTAATTAAACTAACATAAGATCCTATAGGATAATATATTTTACTTAACAAATCATTTATACTAGTTGCTTTACTAGCAATATCACTAACAAAACTATCTAAATTCAAACTAAAATAATATACTCCTAAAAATATTATAATTGATATTAAAGTCTGTATAATTTTTTTAGATTTAAATCTACTAGATATCATCATAACAATATATCCAAGTACACTAGATACTATTGTAGGAATAATTGGTACTAATAATATTTCTAATATACTAAGTAATAAAAACGATAAACTTAATCCTTCATGATAAATATATATAATATAACAAGGCAATAAAAACATTAAATTATAAATATATTGAAAAGATATTAATTTAAATATCCTTAAAAATAATATAGTACTTTTTTTAATCGGTAAAGAAAGTAACATATCATTATCTTTAGATTCAAATAATATTCCTTGTGATTTATATATGCCTTGCATAAAAGTTAAGACTGATACAACAAATAATACAAGTGTTAACAAAACATAAGTCATATGAACTTCATGTAATGGTTTAGCAATTAACTCAGCATATCCACCAATACTAATTCCAACAATAATAAATAAAAATAAAGGAAAAAATAATTTGTTTTTACTATTTTTTTTAGATTTATAATTAAAGAAATTCATATCTTGACTAAATGAAGCTTTTATAAGTGAAAATAATTTTTTCATACTTGATCACCTAACTCAAGGAATACTTCTTCTAAAGATTCATCACCTTTAATATCTTTCATTTTACCTATTTTAACAATCTCTCCAGATTTTATAATAGCAACCCTATCACACAACTTCTCTGCAACATCTAATATATGTGTTGAAAAGAAAATAGTTTTACCTTCCTTAGCCATACTTCTCATTATTTCTTTCATATCAAATACAGCTTTTGGATCTAATCCAACAAATGGTTCATCCATTATCAACACCTTAGGATCGTGACTTAATGCCGCAATTAAAGCAACCTTCTGTTTCATACCATGCGAATAACTTGATATATCATTAGCTAGTTTACCTTCCATTTCAAACATTTTAGCATACTTTTCTACATTTCTTTTTCTAACATCTTCTTTAACATCATACATATCACAAATAAAATTAATAAAGTCTACCGCTTTCATATTCTCATATAAATCCGGATTATCTGGAACATACGCAATATCCAATTTACATTCTATTGGATTAGTTTTAATAGATTTTCCATTAATTAAAATATCCCCACTTTCAAAATCAAGTATTCCTACAATTGACTTTATCATAGTAGTTTTACCAGCACCATTATGCCCTATAAAACCAAATATTTCTCCACCATCTACTTTAAAACTAACATCTTTAACTGCCTTTTTTTCACCATTATAAGTTTTACTTACATTTTTTATTTCAATCATTTTTCTTCTCTCCTTCTAATTTCATTAACGCTTTATATTGACTACTTAATAAATTTGATATATCTTCATCACTAAAATTAATTGTTTCAGTTGCAACTAGCGTTGCTACCCCATGAGTAAAAATCCACATCTTCATATGAAAATCAAATGCATCATCATTATCCAATTTAGTAGTAACTTGAACCAAATCTTGTAATTTACTAAAATTATATTCATCTGACTTAACAAATTCATCACAAAACATATTACATTCATTCATAAATAATATTTTATATAAATTTTTTTCATCTCTAGCAAAAGAAATATATCTCATACCACACTCTTTATAACTAATACTACCTTTACCAAACTTAAATATATAATCAAAAAAATAATGTTCTATTTTATTAATAAGTTCTTTTTTTAATTCTTCACTATTTTTAAATTGATAATATATAGGTCTTATAGACGAATTAAGTTTCTTAGCAATTTCTCTATTACTAACACCATTTATTCCTTTTTTTCTTGCAATGTTAAATGCAGTATCTAATATTTTTTCTTTAGTTATACTAACACTTTTAGGCAATATATCACTTCCACTCTAACTATATTGTATCACATGATACATTATTGTAAAGAAAAAACTTATAATTAATATAAGTTAAATTATTATAATCTCTTCATTATTAAATTTATATAAGTAAATTTAACAATTGAATTATTTTCATCATCAATCTTAGTCATTAAATGCAAAGTTGCTGGCCCATATATATCAACAACATTTGTTTCTGAAAAATTCATATCTACAGTTGTCCCTTTATTAAGAGTACATTCTAAATCACTTATTATTTCATTAGTTGTTTCATTAAATAAATAAAATGATGCACCATTAGTACTAGATACTCCTGATATTCTACCACATAAAGTTATTTCAAATATACCAGTTCTTAAAATATTAATATCTTGATTATTTGGAACTTCAATATTACTACTAACACCTGGTATCATTCTTTTAGTATAAACATTAACTAAACCAGATTTATCCGTATCTTGAAAACTGATAAATAAAATTGTATTGTATGCAGTTGGATTATAATAAGATGGCCCCGTTGGTCCAGTAGGACCTGTTACACCAGGCAAACCCTGAACTCCTTGAATTCCCTGCTCACCTTTTTCTCCTTTAGGAATATAAAAAGTCAAATGATGTACATTTCTATCAAAATCATCTTGTACACTAGCGTCCTCATCAGAACCTATCGTTTCTGTTCCATCTATAGTAATTACTTCACTAATTCCAATTTCACCAGGAAAACCTCTTGGGCCTACAGGTCCTGTTGGACCAGTGGGACCCACTTCTCCTTGCAAACCGACATCGCCCTTTTCACCATCATTACCTTTTTCACCTTTTGGAATTAAGAAATCAAAAACATGATGATTACCAACAACAGTTTCTAAAACAGCCGCATTATTTTGAGGTTCTATTGTTTCAGTTCTACCTACTTCTATCGTAGCACTCTCTCCTGGAGGGCCTTCAATAACAGCTGTTTCTTTCCAAGAATTTGTTTCATGATCCCAAACTACTAAAGTTTTTTTTACAATATAACAATCCCCATCCTCTGCAATAGGATGCATTTTTTCTAAGTCTTCCATTGAATCATAAGTACCTAATATTTTTAAACCGGAACCGGTAGGTCCTTGAGGTCCAGTTGGTCCAACTTTTCCTTCGACACCTGTTAAACCTTGTGGTCCTATTATTCCTTGAGGTCCTTGCGGACCTGTTGGCCCAACATCTCCTTTAGCACCACGTGGTCCCATACAACCATAGATACCTATTTCATTTAATCTTTTTTTTATTTCACCATTTTCAATAATTCTTTTTAATTTATCATCACAATTCATACCATTTCCCCCGATATAACATTATATGAAAAAATAAATTATTGTTGAAAAAATGAAAACAATATAAAATAAAAAAAGACTAAATCTTTTTTCGTTTCTTATAAAAAATATATATACCAACAATAAAAATAATTGCCAACAATATAACTACCACATGCGAATATGTATCCAATATATTAAGAATGCTAGTCCAGTTTTCTCCAACAATACTTCCTACAATTATTAAAACTGCATTCCATATTAAAGAACCAACAACTGTATAAATTATAAATTTCAATATAGGCATTTCACTCATACCAGCAGGTATACTTATTAAACTACGTATAAGTGGAACAAACCTACAAAAAAATACTGTTTTATTACCCTTATTATCAAACCAACTATCCGCTTTATCTATATCACTAGCTTTAAGTCTAAGTATTTTACCTAATTTACCAGAAATTATCTTTTTTAATCTGTCTTTATTAAAAATCTTACCAATATAATATAAAATTATAGCACCAAATAAAGAACCTAATGTACTAGCAACTATCATACCAACTATACTTAATTTACTATAAGTAGTCATAAATCCACCAAATAAAAGTATAACTTCACTAGGTATAGGAGGAAAAACATTCTCTATCATTATTAGTAAAAATACTCCCAAATACCCATAAGCATTCATTATAGATAAAATTATTTCTTGCATATATTCCTCCACTTAAACTGTATAATATTTATAATGATTATCTTCTTTAATCAATTTAAAACCATTACTATCAATAGATTTAATAGCAGCAATATTACTTCTTTTGGTTTGAATAATTATATTATTTCTATCCTTGATAACTTGCTCTTTTAATATTTTTAATGCTTTAGTACCATATCCCTTTCCTCTATAAAAAGAAAGTATGCCCATATCTATCTCTAAATTATTAAACCTATCAACAATATTTATAAAACCTATCTTTTTATCATCAACCATAATATAAGCAGCATAACAACTATCTAACAATCTTTTTCTTAAGAAATATGCTTGCCCAAACGTACTAAATAATACATTATCTTGACTTATAAAATCATTAACTTTATATAATTCTCTATCATCTATTCTAACTAATTCTATCATCCAAAACCACCACTTATTTTATATTCTAATTACGTCTTCATATTTATAATTAATCTTTTCAAGAGTACTATCATTACTAACACTATTAATATCTATATTTATTATAAACATAAAAAATAAAATTATAAAAAATAATATAATAACACTAATAATCATACCCAATATACTTAATACAAAACCAATACTATGTTCTCCACTTTCTTTCTTATATCTATAAGAATACATAATACTTAATACACCAGGTATAAAAGAAAATATATTAATAAATATACTAGTACTTAAACATAATATACCTAACGCAGTACTATTTTCTCTATTACGACTTACTGTAACACTCTTTTTTATATTAAGTTTATTACCACAATTAATACAATATTTATATGTTTTATCATTTAAAACACCACATTTAGAACAATACATAATATCACCTACATATTAATTTCTATATTTTTATTTTGACTATTAAACTGTCTATACTTAACACCACAAACATCAAATATTTTTTTACTAACAACAGTAGCATCACTATCATTATATTTATCAGATAAATATATTACTTCTTTAATCCCACTCTGTACAACTACTTTAGCACATTCATTACATGGAAATAATGTAACATATAATTTAGATCCAATTAAATCACTTCTACTTCCTACATAATTTAATATAGCATTTAATTCAGAGTGACATACATAATAATATTTAGTTTCTTTAGGATCACCTTCTCTATCCCAAGGAAATACTTCGTCTTTAAATCCATTAGGAGCGCCGTTATAACCAATAGACAATATTCTATTATCATTACTAACTATACAAGCACCTACCCTAGTATTAGGATCTTTACTTCTCATAGTTGATAAAACAGCAATCCCCATAAAATATTCATCCCAACTTAAATAATTTTTATTTTGTTTATTAATTTTTTTCATGATTACACATCTCCAATATAAGTATATAATGTATATAATTTTTAAACAAGAAAAAAAGATGTACTTGACATCTAAATAATTTTTTTTACCCTATAACATAAGGATTTGACATAGTTCCAGCTCCACCAGATATTTGTATTCCTGATTTCAAATTTATAGATGGACGAAATGATCTACTATTAGAAACAAATTCCCAGTATAAGCTATATTCATAAGGTGTTGACACAAAGAATGCCTGACCATCTTCAGCCGGGGATAAAGTCCAGAAATAAGCATAATTCGAACTTTGATATTTATTTATTAAATAATTATCATACGGATATCTAATATCCGAGCTAGCAATCACATATCCTGCAAATGTTATTTCGTCTGCTGTTAATGTTCCTACGTACATGTCCGTTGTATTATCTTCAAATTTCGTCATTACTGTTCCATTACATTTTAATGTGGGTTCTTTTCCGCTCAATCGAACATATGAGTCGTAGTAGAATGATGTACCCTTAATTTGTTTATCTAACATTTCTTGACTAGTTAATGGTGTTGTATTATCTTTCCAATTTGCATAAGCTTTATCATTTGAACACCAGTCTCCTGCTTTTAATTTATCTAAATAATTTGCTAGAGATGCAGTTTGAAAATTTTTAAACGCTGTTGCCATTGATTTATCTTTATTTGTTCCACCATTTAAATAATCAATATTTTCTACAGCTTTTGAATTCTTAGTACCATCAGAAGCAGTTAGTGTGTTTGCTGCATATTCAGTATAACCAAAATTGCCAGTTCCAATACTCCAATTACCAGTATATTCCGCAGCTTCACAAATGCTACCTTTATCTTCCAATATAAGTTTTATACTCCCATCTCCAGAAATACGTACTATTCTCCAACACATTCCTGCAAAGTTTACATAGTTATTTTTAACATTTCCTCTAAAATAATAACTTGTTCCATAATCATCATTTGTTGGTTGTAATGTTTGTTCATACTGAACTCTATCGCCTTCAACAATTGCTATTGTCGAACTTTTGCAAGCTTTTACATACCATGATACATCAAACTGTTCATAAGAAATATATTTTCCCACTATTGTATCACTACACTCCTTAACTTTGCCTTCATAACTTTCTTCTTCTGTAGGGTCAAAATTCCATGGCTGAGCAGAATTATAGGTTGGGCCATAATACCACTCAACATCAGCATTAATATCACTCATGTCCAGCTCATGTACAAGATATTCACCCGTCTTGTATCTTCCGGTAACGTTCACACCAACCTTAGTCTTAGGACTAGAAAGTAACTCAGTTCCATTTGCTTTATTCCTTGCATTTTCAATTATGTTATATGCTAAACTGTTTGTATTATTTGAGTATGGGTTTGTCATACTTCTTATATCTGTTATATTTATTCTCGCTTGTAAAGACTTACCCATATCATTACTTTGATCTTTTCCTGTATCTATGTACCACATTTTAAATGTATATGTATGTACATCATCTTTTGATATACTATTTCCAACTAAAACTCCTCCACTTATTGGAAATACACTTTGTGTACTAACTCCATCACAACTTGTTCCATCTTTCTTTGTACAACTCAATGTATATCTAAAGTCATTAGATTCAAATGTAGTTGTTGTTCCATCTTTTGTAATACTCACGTTTTCTATAACAACTACATAACTTGTATCATCCCCATTATTTGTTACTGTAAATGTTTTTGTTCCTATTTCAGTATCACTTGGTATTAGTTTTAAATCTTTACCTAATATTTCTGCGCTGTTATCACTATATGTTAATTCTAAGTTTGCTGTTGTAACACTTATAGATTTAGTATTAGCGTTACCTTGTATTCTTGTTAAAAAGTATGCGTAAGTTAGTCCTACAAGTATTAATAACACTATAAATATTCCTGTTACGCTTATTATTATTTTTTGTTTTCTATTCATTATATTTTCTCCCTTCTTTAATCACACAAAAAAGACTATATATTTTTA
>CAKOJI010000020.1 GCA_934089255.1 uncultured Bacilli bacterium
CCTTCTACTATACATATAGCCACTTTTTTTGCATTTCCTTTTTTTTCTTTAAAAAAAATAAAAAAAAGTACAAAACTATTGTACTTTAAGTTCAATTTTAAATATTTAATACTTCTATATCTTGTTTATTGTTGCTAGCAGTATTTAATGTTTTAGGACCACTAGTATTATTTTTTTTCTTTTTATTAGATTTTATTATTATTAGAATAATTAAAATTATGATTAATAAAATAATTACTCCTACTGCAACAAATAATATAATATTTGTATTTTTTTCTTTAGTAATATTTATAGAATAAGTAGTTACTTCTCCATTGCCATCAGTAACGTTTATTTTAATTACAGAGCCGTTAGATAAATTATCTTTTCCAACTATGTCGACTGTGTCTGTACTTTCTAATGGAATAGCAGTTATTTCTAAACTATTGATATCACTTGGAATTGTTAGTGAGTAAGTAAATGTTTCTTTTTTAAAATTAATAGTATATCCACCAACTACTAAACTTTTTAAATAATGTACGTTTTCTATTGTTTCTCCAGCTTTTAATCTTGTAACAATTAATTTATATTCGTTAATGACATTATTGTTTTTTAATTTAATTATTACTTCATTTTCGCCTTCTTTTAAATCAGTATTACCAGTAATTTCAACTTCTACTCCTTCAGTTGATGTAGCTTTAATATCTAAATTTTTAACTTCATTTAAAACTTTAAATTCATAAGTAGTTTTTTTTATACTAAATGTTCCAAATTTTATTTTTTTACCAGTATCTTTATCAGTTATTTCAAGACTACTTAAAGTAAGATCATTACTAGTAGTTGAATTTGATTTATAGCAAGCGTAGTAAGTAATATCTTTTTCAACTCTGACTGAACCTACGTTTCCTTCTTTGCAACCTGATGCTGTACCCCAACCATTAAAATCAGTTTTGTCTACTTTAGGTAGTGTAACTGATACATAAGAACTTCCTTCTGGAATGCCATAAGTTTTATTAGATTTATTTTCTCCATCATCAAATGTTACTATGACTTCTTTAATATTTTGATTTTTAGTTGTAGTTGTTGTGGTTGTTGTAGTTGGTTTTACATAAGCTTCATTTTTTATATTTATTACTGTATCACTACTAGGATCACTTACTTTGATATATCTATTTTCATAAGATGAATCAAATTTTATATCTTTATTAATCGTTATATTTGCTTTCTTATCACTTATAGTATATGTAAAAAACTTACTATAATCTGTTCCATCAGTGTTATCTTTAAAAGTTAAACTATCTCCTTCTACTTCTGAACAAGAAAAATTTTCAATTTTACTAACATCTATTTCTTTATCATAGCATTTTAAAGCATTAACATTTAATATTGGAATTAAAAACATAATAGCTAATAATAATAATCTTTTTTTCATAAATTACCCTCTATTCTTTTACAATATAATATTAACATAAACAAATAAAAAAATAAACAATAAATGTTTATTTTTCATAAACTATATTAGGTGGTACGTATGTGTAACAATAATAAAGGATTTTTTAATGGATTTTTTTCTATAATAAGTGTATTTATATTATCTTGTTTGATTTTTTATCAAACTATAATTACATTAATTTTACCATTTAGATTTAATATATTTATTTTACTTATAGAAATCTTTTTACTATTTTTTATACTATACAGAATAATATGGCCTTATTAGATTTTCTGTTTTATAAATATAGTCTAAGTATTTTCTAATTGTTACAACATTTTTTATTTCATCATTAGTTAAATTAATTTCATCTGGCATAACTAACATAATAAATAATAATTTCTTTTCAGAATCATTTAATGGAAACTTTTCCATATACAATTTTAAAGCTTCACTAAAATTCATATTTATATAAATGTTTTTATATAATTTTACAATATCTATAATTGGACTATCTATTATGTAGTTATCCCAACTTATTAAATAATCTTTATCACTTTTTATATAATGATCTAAATTTAAATTATTATGTACTAAACAAACTCTCATTTTATCACTATCAATAGTTATTTTATACCATTCGTCTATTTCTTTTTTTAAAAATACTAATGATTCAAATATTTTACTAGAATTATTTAATAATAAATTACTAGATGGACTAACAAATATGTCATCTTCTATATTAAATATTATTTTATTAAAATATTCTTCCATATATATAGTTCTTCCTAGTAATTCTTCGTATATTTCTTTTATTTTATCGTTAGTTACTTCTTTATAGTAACTGGTTTTATTATGTAATAGACTTACTAGGTTTATTAAGTCAAATAATTTTTGTTCATTGTCTATACTATTGTCTTCTACGTATTCGAATACGTTTATATCACTTCTATTATCTTCTACTAATAAAGGATAATAGTGGAAATCTCTACTATTTAAATATTTATATAATTCTTTTATATCTTTATTTTTTTTGTTTTTAACAACGTATGTACCATTTGTACATTTTAAAATTGTTGCATTACTAATTTTAGTAACTTTATATGGTTTATATATTTTTGTTACTAAATCTAAACTATTCATAACTTGGAATTATTATTTTATCACCAATATTTAAATTACTTAAATCATTATATTCTTTTAAATCATCTATAGTTGTATGATATTTTATTACTATACTTTCTAATGTTTCGTTTTCATGTATTTTATATACTTTATATGTAATAAATTTATCGTTATTAGTATCAATACTATTAATTATTTCATTTGTATTTATTTGTTCTCTTTCTTCTTCTTTTGGTTCTATAATATCTATTTTATTTTCTAAATCATCTAAGTTATCATTATTATCTAATCTAGTATTATTTTGTGAATCACTTAATTCTATCTTGTTTTTGATGTCAGTATCTAATTCTTTTTCTTCTATTTTATCTATTGATTTTCTTTCAGTAGTATTTTTTATTTCATCTAATCTAGTATCAATTACTTCTACTTCTCTTTTATTTAAAAATTCATCTAAACTTTCTTCATCATCAAACAATAATACACTTTCTCTATCTCCTAATATTTCATAGTCTATGTTTACTATTAATTCATCTTGTTTATAATCATATACGAAGTTCGTAATTTCTAATTTAATTGTTTTTTTATCTATGTCTTTATCTATTTCTATATTAAATGGAATTTTAAAATTAAATTTTTCTTTGTTTATTGATACTTCGTGTATTTTATATTCTCCACTTATAATAAAGTTACCTACTAAACTACTGTTTTCTATTTTGTAGTCACTGTCTAAAGATATACTTGTTATGTCTTTTATGTTGTTTTTAAATAATAATTCTTTTTCAATATGTTTATTTTCTCTCATAATTACACACCTTTCATATAATTATATGTATGTATTTGAAAGATAGAATTAAATTTAAAAAAATGACAATTAAGTCATTTTAAATTATATGGGTCTTTATTAGTGCCTGTTCCATTACTAATTAATATATTTGATTTTAGTGTTATGGTTGGTCTTACATAATTTTCAGTATTTATGTTTTCAATATTTATTTTTTTACCAAAACTTATAGCTTCAGTATCAGAATATTTTGTCATAGTCCAAGTATTTGTTTCATTTGATAAATAATAATTATCGTTTTCTACATCAGTAGTTGCACCACTAATCATTACTTCATCTAGAGTAACTGTTCCTACGTAACTACGTGAGGTGTTAGTTTGTTTTAATGTAGGTGTACCACCTATTCTATTAGGTGCGTCAGTATCTATTTCTTTATAATATTCGTCATTAACTAATTTATCTAAACTTTTTAGTTTATTTTTCTCAAAGTTTTCAAGAACATTATTAAGTTCATTATATGTAGACTTTGTATATTCTATGCTATTTAGGTTTTCACAAGTGTTTATCTCACTAACTAAAATTAGTTTAACAGAACTATCTCCATTTATTCTTACGATTCTAAAACACATATTATCAAAATTTACGTAATTGTTATTAGTAGTACCTCTAAATAAGTAACTAACACCTAAATTATCTTGTATTTTATATAATCCTTTTTCTTCTAATTCTGGTATTTTATAATTTGGTGCATCATCATTTATTTTATTATTATTTAATATATTACCTACAAGTGTGTATTTACTTTCTATTTCATCTTTTGCATTAGTTGCATCAATAATTACTTTTAATTTTATATTTTGTGATTCATTTGTTTTAACAAAATCTTTATTTATCCATATTCTTATAAAGTAATATGAACTTGGATTTACTTTATCATTTTCACGTTTATAAGATAAAGAATCTTTATAAATAAGGCCGTTTTCTTTTTCACTTAATTTTGATACTTTTTCACAATTATTAGAATTATCTTTACATATTTCATAATTTATATATTTTGTGTCTACTTGATTTCCATCTGTAGTTACTAATCTAATAGTATAGTCTGCAGTATAAGTTCCTGTATTATATATATAGAAAGAAAATATATTATCTGTTGATTTTAATGCTATATCATCTTCTGTTGGTGTCATATTTTCTAAATTAATTGTATTATCACCATTATCAAATCCTATAGATAAATCTCCAACTGTTACTAATTGATAATCTGTATCTTTATCAACATCCATATAAAGAGCATAACTTGTACCAATTATTCCTATTGCTAAAACAAATACAACAATTACTGATATAAAAGCTTCACTTCTTAATATTTTTTTAGAATAATTTTTAAATATAGAATTTTTCATATAACCAATCCTTTATTAGTATTTCACATATTAATAATATAATAATTTAAACTTTTTTTCAATAAAAATATAAAATATATATATTTTATTTGCATTTTCTTAACTTTTTTGATAAAATCAATATTGTATTTAAGGAAGGAGCGAAATTATGCCTAATATTAAAAGTTCTAAAAAGTCAGTAAAACAAGATATTAAAACTACAGAAGCTAATAACGTTTATACTGCTAAAGTAAAAAATTCTAACAAAAGAGTTGAAAAAGCAATTATAGATAAAGATAAAGATTTAGCTAATACTGAACTTAAGAAATTTATTTGTAACATTGATAAAGCTTGTTCAAAGGGATTAATAAAGAAAAATACTTGTGATAGACAAAAAGCAAGATTAAATAAAAAAGTAAAAGAAATGAGTATTTAATCATTTCTTTTTATTTTAGTTTTTGTTATGATTAGATTAAGGTGATATGATATGAAAAAAACATTTGGATTAATAATATGTATTTTACTTAGTATATTAGTATTATTTAATATAGATAAAATTTCTGATTATTTAGCAGATTTTTTACAAAGTGAGAAAAAAGTTTCAATTGCAAGCCCTAATAAATATTATAAGAATTATGATTTTAAATTTGTTAAAGAAAGTCAAAATTATGTTCCATACAGCTATCAAGATTTATTAGATATTATTTATTCAACTTTAAATAATGGATGGAATACTTTTACTTTTTACTGTCCTGATGAATATACTGAGTGTTTAAAAGATATAGAAAGTATTAGTAAAGATACTACTCTTTTATCTAATATAAATAATTATGTTCATCCATTCAATGCATATTCTAAAATTGGTATTATTTCTAATACTACTGGTGAAGTTACAATAAATGTTACTAAACTTTATAGTGATAATGATATAGATAAAATTAATAAGGGTGTAGATGAAATTATAACAAGTGAAATTACAACTGATATGAAAGATGATGATAAATTATTAAAAATTCACGATCATATAGTTAATAATACTAGATATGATGTAAATAAAACTAATGAAGCATCTTATACAGCTTTAGGACCATTATTTAATGGGTCTGCGGTTTGTAGTGGATATGCTGATTTAATGGCAATATTTTTAACAAAGTTTGGGTTAAAAAATTATAAGGTTGCAAGTTCTACACACGTTTGGAATGCTGTTTTAATAAATGGTGAATGGTTACATATAGATTTAACTTGGGATGATCCTATTACAAAAGATTCTGAAGTAGATACATTACAACACGATTTCTTTTTAGTAAATACAGAAAAACTTTTAGAATTTGATACTAAAGATCATAAATTTGATGCTACAATTTATCAAGAACTGAAGTAAACCAAATTGGTTTATTTTTTTTATAATAAATTATTATATTTTTTATTATAAGTGTTAGTGGTGTTGCAATAATCATACCAAGTATTCCAAAAAAGTGTCCGAAAACTATTAATCCTATTAGTATATATATTGGATTTAATTCAACGTTTTTACTGACTATTAATGGTTGAACTATATTATTTTCTACTGATTGAACAATCATTATAATAATTAGTACTATTATTCCTAATTTTATACTTTTAGTTAGTCCTATTAATACTGCTGGTACTCCACCTAAGTATGGTCCTATGTATGGGATAATATTTGTTATTGCACAAAATAATGCAAATAAAATTGGACTAGATAAACCTACTATACTAAATAGTATAGATAATATAGTAAACATAAATAGTGTATCAAGTAGAATACTTTTTATATAGTTTCTTAAATCTTTACTTATGTTTTTTCTAAGTTTATATGGTATAAATTTAAAATAACTTGATTTTTCTTTTCTTATTAAGAAGAAGAAACCAAATATCATACTGTATGCAATGTTCATTACTAAACCAAGAATATTATTTAAACAACTATTCATATTTTTTAAATTAGTTGCAACCATATTTTCTAAATTTAGACTTTTATATATTTTATATATTATTTTATTATGTGTAATGTAGTATTTAATTATTGGTATAAGTTTTTTTGATTCAGTTATTATAAGTGGTACTAAGTTAAATAGAATAAAAACAATTAATCCTATAAATAACAAATATATAATTGTTGTTACTACTGCCCTATTAAAATTAATTTTATCTACAATTGGTCTTAATATCCACGCTAAAACATATCCAAAAAATAATGGACTTAGAATAGATATAAAAATGCAACATATTCCAGTTAGTTTTAAAACTCTTACTATGTAAATACTAACTAAAATAATTAATAAGATAGTTAAAATGTTCAAATATTTTTTCTTCATATTATTATTATTAATTTTTTTTAAAAAATGATACAAAAAAAAAGGAAATACAAAAAAATCGGTAATATTTATAGTGATGGACTTAGAAAGGAAATGATATTATGTTAAAATATTTAAAATTATTACTAAGAATATTATTGATGTTTTAATGATTATTTTTTTTAGAAAGCTAATTATAAGAATAAGATTTTTTTTATTAAGTCATTAGAGAGGAGTATAAGTTATGTGGAAATTATTTTTAAAATTAGTTGCTTATGCAATTAGTCTATTTTTATAGAATAATATTTTAGTTTTATTAATATAATATAATAGTTTTGAAATTGGAGGAATAAATATGATAAATAAACAAGGATTATGGTTTTTAACTTTATTTAGTATTATATTAGTTTTAAGCGTATATTATATTGCAATGCCAAATAATACTTTGGCTACTATAAAAGAAGAAGAGAACAGTAAATCAACTTTAAATATAGAAGAAACTGATTCTCTTGCTAGTTTAAGAGTAGAAAGTGACGAAGAAACAGAGAATACTTTATTAGAATTACAATCAATTTTATTAAATGAAACATCATCTTCAGAAGAAAAGAATAATGCGTATGAAAAAATACAGAATGTAAATTTAAATAAGGGAAAAGAAGAAAGTATAGAAAAAATAATATGTGATAATTTTAAGTATCAGAGTTTTGTTCGTATTAAAGATGATAAAATAAGTGTTGTTATATCTAACAAGACTCACGATACTAAGTTAGCAAACCAAATTATAAGAAAAATACAGGAACAATACACTAATAAAATGTATATCACAGTTAAATTTCAATAACACTAGATAACTTTTTCTCATAAAATATATTGATTTATATAAAGGGTGAGGTAATATGAAAAATATAATAACAAAAAGAGAAAAAGAAATTTTTGAGTTACTTATAGAAAATAAAAGCACTAAAGATATAAGTAGTATATTAAATATAAGTGAAAAAACAGTAAGAAATCATATCTCTAATGTAATGCAAAAATTAGATGTAATTAATAGATCTAATGCCATTATAGAATTAATAAAATTAAATGAAATTAATATAAAAAAACCTTAGTGGTTTTTTTATTTTACGTAGATACTGTATTTATCAAATGTTTTTAGCAAATGGTAATTATCTTTTATATGATTATATATTTTTCTTGGAGATTGACCTCCTTCGAAGTCATTATATAATATAAACTTAGTACCCATACTTAAACTGTCAAAATATTTTATTGTTTTATTTTCTCCATCATATCCTAAATTTCCGGTTAACATAACATCATATTTATTTATGTTAAGTCCTAAAAGTAATTTATTATAATATGCTTCATACATAATAAAATAAGTATTATCAAAATTTTCTACGTTATTTTTTAAAGTTATAGAATCGTCAATATATTTTTTTTCTACGAGTTTATATTTTAAAGCATTGGTGCCATATTCCATTTTTATAAATACATTTTGTAATATTAAAGATAGTATTGGACATATTAGAATTACAGCTAGTAATGGTTTATATTTATTATATAGTACGTTTTTGTTATTTACTAGAATATAAAATAAAAGTGGTATTAAACTAAAAATTATGTGTATTAAATTAAATATTGGATAACTCATAACTTGAAATAATAATATATATAATAGTTTTATGTTATGGTCTTTTTTGTATAAGTAAATGATGTATATTATTGAAATAATAAAGATAATTAACCCTATTCCACTTCTAACATTATCTTTTGCAAAATCAAATAAACTACCAAAAGCATAGTTTATATAGTCTAGTAAATTTTTATTTATTAGAAAATATATTATAAAAAGTATGTTTGGTATTAAAAATCCTATAAATCTTTTAAATATTTTTTTTATATCTTTAAAATAGTAAAGACTTGCTAGAGTTAGTAAACCCATTGAACTTTTAGTTAAGAATACTAGACCTAGAGTTATACCTATTATATAATCGTTTTTATTGTTATCTTCTAATATGAATAGTATAAATAAGAATAATAAGCATAATAAATTATAATTAGGTCCAGATATAAAAGATACAAATATAATAATTTCTAAAAATGCTTTTCTATAGTATTTATATACTAAATAAAATATAGTGGTTGGTATAAGTGCGTTTGATAAGAAAAATATAATTGTATTGTTACCTAGTAAACGCATTATAAGACCAAATATTGTTGGATAAAGTGGTGTTATTACCATATTAAAGTCTTTATACATTTTTAATCCAATTGAAATATTATATGAAAAACCGTAGTTCCATATTACATCGTTGTTAGCTATTGAATAAAAATTAATTATAAAATTATATATAAAAAGTAAAATAAATAATATTATAGTTTTTTTCTTTTTCATTAATAATGCTCTATTTCTAATGGAATATTATTTGATGAATATAGTAAAACATTTTTTACTGTATCGTCAGTGTTTTTCCATATGTATATTTTTAATAATGTGTAGTTTTCTAATAAATAATTAAATTGTTCTTTATTAATTGGGTCATAGCTAATTTTTATATCGTTTATATCTTTTTCTGTATTTGATAATGTTTTTAAATAGTATTTTGTTTTATCTGTAACTGTGTATTCTTCAAATTCTACATTATTATTTGAAAGATATAGTTTGTTATAGAAATATGGTGCTGTATATAAAATGTTATTTTCTATTTTATAAACGTATAAATCTTCATCAAATGTATCAACATTCATACTTGTAATTAATTCAACGTCTTTCATATTACTTTCAACATTTTTCTTATTAAGAATAAAAAATGCTGTAATTATTATTAAGACAATTATAATTAATAAAAATATAAATTTGCTTAAGAAAGATTTATTTTCCATAACTATAACTCCTATCATATTAAATTATATCATTTAAAAAAATCGAAGTAAATTAGTTTCTTCGATTTTTGCTAATTAATTCTATGTCTGTTGTCAATTGTTTAATTCTTTCTATAATTCTTCTAGCCTTAACTTTATCAATATTATTTTTTACTATACTTAAATGTGTTTCTAATTCATCGATTGTTAAATTAGAAGTAAAGAAAGTTGTTAGATTTTGTTCCATTCTGTATTGGAGTATTGTGCCTAGTACTTCATCTCTACTCCAATTTGTAACGGTTTCTGCTCCAATATCATCAATTAATAATACATCACTTGTTTTTATTTCATTGAATACTTCGTTATATTCGTCTTTACTATCGAAAGTTGATTTTAGTATATTTAATAGTTCTGGGTAATATATTATTACAGTTTTATAATTTTTTCTTGCTAGTTCGTTTAAAAGAGCTGATATTATGTATGTTTTACCGCTACCAAATGAACCGTGTAAATATAAACCTTTTAAATCATTTGGAAAATTGTGATAAAAATTTGTTACCCATTTTATTAGTTCTACTCTTTTTTTATCATCAGTAAATATTTCTCCAAGAGATGCATCACTTAATTTATCGTTACTGCCATAAAGATGGCTTTTTTTCTTTTCTTGTTCTCTAATTTGTTCTTTTTTATATTTACACGCTACGTAATTAAATGTTAAATTATCGTTATCTTTTTCAGGATAGTATACACAGCCTACAACTTTATTTTTACACATTACTAATCCTTTACAGTTTTCACAATTATTTAATTCTGATACAGCACGTTCTAATTTTGATGTATATTTTTTACCTGTTTCATCATCTAATTTTAATCTTTTAACTAGCTTTTTAAATTTTTCATTTTTTAGCGAAATTACGTAATCATTTAATAATTCTTTTTCTAAATTTTCTTTATAATATTTATTTGTTGCATCATTAATATTTTTCATAAATCACCTAAAATCTTTTAATAAGTTTTCTAATTCGTTTTTTTCATCTTCTGATAAATCTTGTTTATCATTATTTTCATTAAACCATACTGGAACAGTTTCACTTTTCTTAACAAATACTTTATTTTTATTCTTTTTATGTTCTTTTTCTGCTCTTTCCATAGCTTTTGTGGCTGTATCAATATTTGACCTTACCCACTCTCCTGCTATTGCAAGAACGTAATTTTTATTTAATTTGTTATCATTTATTCTTAATACATAATCTATTAAAACATTTATTACAGCGGGTTTCATATTTAATTCTACTGCTAAATATTCTAATAATTTTAAATCTCTACTATTAGGTTTTATACCTTTATTTTTTCCCATTAGAAAATCATATGGACTAGTATTTTCAAAAACGTATAACATTTTTCCTCTATTAGATGTATCATTAAATCCTTGTTTTAAATATTCTGGTTGTGTTCTATAAATTAATGTTGGTAAGCTTCCGTTGTTGTTAAAATCATAGTATTTTCTTACGTTATTAATTAATTTCTCTTTTATAATCATTCCATTTTCGCCTATAGATAATCTAATTAAATCTATCATTCTTAGATTATCTATATCATAAACAAATGCTAAATTATTAATTAGTTCTTTTGTTTTTTTATTAAATGCTTTATCACTTAGTATATTATTTGGAATACTTGATATTATTAAATCAAAATCTATTACATCATTTGAATTAACACTTAAACATTCTTTTTCTTTAAATTCATAATTTATTTTTAAAGTGTTTCCAATACTTCTATATGTATCATTTATACTTTTTGAAATATCTTTATAATCTTTTAAATCATATTTTTTTATTTTATAAATATTTATTAAATTATTATACTCATTTTCTCCAATATTATTATATAGAACTACATTTAGAATTGGATGATTAAAGAATTCATTGGGCGTTAATGGACTAAATAGTTCATATATATAATTATTTTGGTTATCATTTATTTTAACAAATGTTTTTATTAATCCTACTGACTCAAGACTTTCTCTTGCTTGTTTTATAACATCAAGTCCATTTTTTAAATTAACCATTAAATGATGATGAGAATAAATTTTTGAGTTTACTTCTAAATTATCTAAATCGCTTATAAATGAAAAGTATAAACTAACTGCTAATGGTCCTATTATAGGTTGATACAAATCAATTATAACTTTTTTATCAAATTCACTAATTATTGTTTTATTAATTACAAAATATACATCAGCTGGCAAAAGAGTTATTTGTTTCATAGTATCACCTCTTAAATTATATTTTATATTACTTATTATTTTTATTCAAGTGTATTTACTATTTATAATTACTTTTTATTAACATAAATTAATATAATTATTCCTGGTAATATGAGCAAACACTCTAAATGAGTAAAGCAAAAAAATAAATACTCAAAAAAGTTATATCCTATATTAAATAAGTTTAGGTATAATATAAAAAATATTGATGAGATACTAAAGAAAAAAATTATTAATATATAACAGAGTAATTTATTCATATTTAATTTTATTCTTTAAAATATAAAAGATACATTTAAAATATTCTTGATAATTATATAATTGGTGATTATTATAAAAATAAGGATATTTATAAAATGTATCTATAATAGTTTATAACATATATTTGTCGTTATTGCAATATATTTTTTTTAATTATTTGTAATAACTTTGAAAGTAAAAAGACTATTAACATAAATTAATGGTCAATAGTCTAAAACAATATTTATTTTAATTATTTTTTAATAGTTTTTTACTTATTACTATTCCTAGTATGCTGATAGCAGTAAGAATAAAGTAATACGTAATGTTATCAGATGTTGCTGGATTTTTTATATCTTTTTTCTTTTCTACTTTAATACTAGGTGTTTTATTTTCAGTAGGTGAACTCTTTTCTGCTAAAGTGTATATACTAAAATGATTTGTATTAAATATTGCATATCCATCTTTAATAGTTACGTCATAAACTTGTTTATTGTTATTTTCATCTACATAGTAAACTACTAGTTCTTTATTTTTTAATTCATTATTTATAGAAATTCTAACTTCAAAAGTCCCATTATCTAGTTTTTTAATATATTTGTTTTGTGCATTAGAATATAATTTAAATCAAACATATTTTGAATTTCTGTGTTGAATATTTTTTTGATTTTATTATATTCATCTCCACTAGTTAATTCATTAACACTAATAAGTGTGTCAAGTGTAGTTAAATATAACCTTCTTATTATAATTAAGTTATATAAAAAAAAATATAATTGTCTATAAAAAAATTGACTAAAAAAAATATATATAGTACTATAACTTTTAGTTGGAGTGATTTTTATGGAGATAATTGGAATAGTTGCTGAATATAATCCATTTCATAATGGACATGTATATCATATTAATAAAATAAAAGAAATGTATCCAGATTCTTTAATTATATTAGTTTTAAACGGTTATTTTTTAGAGCGTGGCGAAATAAGTATAATGAGTGTAGAAAATAAAACTAAACTTGCTTTATTAAATAATGTAGATGTTGTTATAGAATTGCCTTTTATTTTTGGTACTAATTCTGCAGATATATTCGCCGATGCTTCTATGGAATTGTTAAATGAATTAAAAGTTAATAAAGTTATATTTGGTAGTGAATCAAATGATATAGAAAAATTAACTGATTTAGCAAAAAAACAAATAGATAATGAATATAGTGATACTGTAAAAAAATATTTAAAACAAGGTTTAAATTACCCTACTGCTCTTAATAAAGCACTTGATACTAATATTAATACTCCTAACGATCTATTAGGTTTGAGTTATATAAAATCTATTATTAAAAATAAATATTCTATAACTCCTATTTCAATTAAAAGAACTAGTGATTATCACGATACAGTAAGTGAGGCTAATATTATTAGCGCAAGCAATATTAGAGAAAAAATTAATAGTAATCAAAAAATAGATAAATATGTTCCATCAGTTAAATATATAAATAAAGTAGATAATGATTTGTTTTTTAAATTATTAAAATTTAAAATATTAAGTGATGATAATTTAGATAAATATTTGACTGTAGATGAAGGAATACAAAATAGATTAAAAAGTGTTATTAATGATTGTAATAATTTATGTGATTTAATAAATAAAACTAAATCTAAAAGATATACATATAATAGAATTAATAGAATGTTTATACATATTTTAATTGGATTAACAAAAAGCGATAAAGAAAAATGTATTAAAAATGAATATGTTAGATTGTTAGGTTTTAATAAAAGGGGTAAAAATTATATTAATAGTATTAAAAAAGATACTAATTTAAAAATAGTATCTAGTTTAAAAAATATTAATTCTGTTATAAAAGATTATGATGTTAAAGCTTATAACATTTATAATTTATTAGTTAATGAATATGTTTTAAATTTTGAAAATAGTAATAAACCTGTACAAATAGATTAACTATTTGTATTTTTTTACGTCTAAATTTTTGATTTTTATCTGTTTTTTATATTTATAAAATGATATGAAATTTAATAATATAATTAAAGTTAAGTAGAACATTCTGTATCTGGAATGTCTACCCGTTTGGTTGGACACTTGTATGTTTAATTTTAATAACCAACACTACCTATTTTACTTATATAAACATCCCTTCTATTTGGTAATAGTTGGGTAAACACTAACAGTATAAAATGTTATGGTTGTGTATACTATATTTAAACATATAAAAATAATGTCAAAGCGTATCGACATTATTTATTTTTTATAAGCATCTAAATAATTTATTTTTACTCCCATATTCATAAATTTAGTTTCATATTCTGTTAATACATTTTCTATATCAGTATTTTTTAAATCTAGGCTTACTTTTTCTAAAGTATAGCCGTTTTTTGATAGTGATTCTATACTTGATGCAAATAATAGTATATTATCTGTTTTTTGAATTATGTGTGGTGTAGATATAAATATTTTATCATAAAGTTTTAAAAATATATCACTTGTAAGTCTTCTTTTAGCGTGTCTTGTTTTAGGCCAAGGGTCTGAAAAATTCAAGTATATAGTATCTATTTCTTTATTAAATACTTTATCTATAGTTATTGCATCCATTCTAATAAGTCTTAAGTTTTTTATATTTTTATTTTCTAACTTTTCTATTGCACGAACCATAACAGATTCATATTTTTCAATTCCAATGAAATTAATATTAGGATATTTTTCGGCCATTCCTATTATAAAGTCACCTTTGCCCATACCTATTTCTATTCTTATTGGATTATTATTTTTAAAAATTTCTTTATATTTACCTATATGTTTATTTGGTTCTAATATAATATATTCTGAATTATTAACTATTTCTTTTGCATTTTTTACATTTCTTAAACGCATAATATCACATCCTTTATTTTTGCATATAATGAATTAGAGGGGGAATTTTAAAGTGAAAAAAGATAGAAACTCATTTTTTTCTGAATATAATATGAGTGCATATAATAATATGCAACCTATGATGCCTAATATGTATCCTAATCAAGTTGCTAGTCAGTCATCATTTTATTCTGGACCTGCAAATTATAATATGATGCCTAACAATAATGGGTTTGTTGACCAAAATAATACTTATACATCTGATATAGAGTCTAGAATATCAAAAATTGAAAGGCAAATCAATAGAATTGAAACAAGATTAAATAAAATTGAGGGAGAATTATCAAATAGTTATACAAATGTAAAAGATTTAGGAGATAATACATATAACAATAATATGTATATGGTTTAAAAAATACTTACTTATGTAAGTTTTTTATTTGTACAATACCATTGCTGAAAAACAATAAATTTGTTCTTCTCCTGATATAGCAACTGCAACATTAAATTTTATATCTACTACATCCTTATCTAGAATAAATTCACTTATTGCTGCTTCTAAATCTTTTTCGTGTCCTTCATCAAAGACTTTAACTTTCATAATATCACCAAATATATTATAACTTTATTATTTAAGAAATTACTCGAATTTTAGATCAATTAATGAATTAAATATACTTGCTATAAGTATTCCACCTAAACTAGATAAAGCTGGATTAATTAAATAAAATATAAATGTAAGTATTCCTACAAGTATTCCGTATATTTCTTTTCCATATTTTGTATATGAACTACTTACAGGTTCTGTTGCTACATATACAAATGAAAATAATATCCCATTTGTAAATAACATATTCATAATATTACCAATATTCTTGGTTAAAATACAATATATAGTTGTTAGCAATATGAAGACACCACTTGAATAGATTGCGATATTCTTTTTATAAACTTTAGAATTATATAGTATAATAAATGATAAGACAATTAGTAGTATATTTGTTGTTAAGATACCACCACTACCTCTTCCAAACATATAATCAATAGCATTCATTTTAAAACTACTACTTTGTTCATATATATTCATAAATGTAAATTTATTTAGTATATTCATAATAAAAAATATAATTAAACTAGATAGACTTATTAAATTTATTTTATTATTTATAAATTTAGAAATAAATAATACTGCGAACGTTACTACACTAAATAATAGTATATTAGTATTTATACTTATTATACTTGCAATTAGAATACCATAAATTGGATGAAAACTACTAAATATAATATCAATAATGTTGTCTTTACTTTTTTTAATTAGTTTTAAATATATAATATTAACGCTTGCACCAATAAGAAATCCAATTAAAATTAATAAAAGTGGTTTAAACATTTTTGGTAAACTTATGTATTTTTTTATATATAAATAAATTCCATTTTTATAAAATCCATATAATATAAGTGGTAATAAACTTAGTATATAAGTTAGAGATATTTTTTTTATTGAAGTATCATCTTTTATCATATTTTATCACTTCCTTTTGTTAAATTAATTTTGGATGGACAAACATATGAACATATTCCGCAATTAATACACTTATTTTTATAGTTTTCACTTTTGTTATCATTATTAAAGTACATATATTTTGGATTTATATTTACTGGACAAATACTTGTACATAAACCACAATTTATACAATCTACTGTTTTATATTTTTTTTCTTTTTCTATATAAATACTTTTAATATTTTTGTCTAATATAAAATTTGTATCAGATATTTTTTTACCACTTAGTAAACCATTTACTATTATATTTTTATTATCTATATTGAATTCGTCTAGTATATCTTTGATATTACTTCCTATATTTATTTGTAGAACTTTTTTTGTATTTAATAAGTTTCCAGCTAATGTTATATAATTTCTTGTAACTGGAATATGTTTTTTTAGTAAATTATACATATTTATTACGTCTATAATATCTAAATATTGTACTTTATAATTTTTGTTTTTATAGTTAGTTAATTTATTTATTAATATTTTTTTATTGCTTATAATATTATCGTTTTTATATAATTTTAAATCTATTTTAGGATATGTTCCCATATTATTTACTAATACGTTAACTGTATCAGTATCTATATTTGAGACAGCAAAAAAGCATTTTTTTATACCCATAATATCAATTAAAGCATCTATAGTATCAAGTATATTTATTGTATATTCTTTTATTAATGCATTAAATGTTATATCTTCATTATAAGAATCTAATCCATTTATTATAAGTACTTTACTTGTTATATCAAAGTCTTCTATAACAAGATATTCGTTATTTAATTCGTTTAGTTCTTCTTTACTATAATTATTTATATTTCTTTTATTATATCTTTTTCTAATTTTATCTTTATAATCGTTTTCTATTACTATATATTTTTGATTATATATTTTTGTAAGTCCAAGAATATTACCAGATACTGTACTATATACTTTGTTAGTTTCATTACTCATTATAAGATCGTTTTTGTATACGTATTCTTTATCTTTAACATTTATAGATAAATTTCCTACTTTTAAATATATATAATTAGTTGTTAAAATATTTTCTATATCATTCATAATTACACCTTAAAATAATTTTATCAAAAAAAGAATTAAATTAATAGTATTTAATTTAATCTTATTGGTTTTATATAATCTATTCCATATTTATAAGTAGTTTTTGTTTCTACTTTCTTTATTATTTCATCTATATTTTTAATAAGTGCGTCTAATTTGTTATTTTTTTCTTCATCAGTCATAAATTCATATAATGAATTGTTTTTATAAGAATTATAATCGTTTAATATATTTTGATATTTTTCTAAATCTAATGTATTTTTTATAAAATATAATTTTGATTCTAAAACACTTTCTTTATTTATAGATTTGTATTTAAAATATTTTAAATATTGTTTTTTTATAATAATATCTAGTTTAGTATTTTTCTTTATGGTTTTAATATTATTATATTCTTTTATTTTATCTATTTCTTCAAATATTTTATCTTTTTTATAGTTAGAAATTATATCGTATAAATCATCTATATCATTAATGGTTACATTTATTATGTATGTTTGTAAGTTAAATTCATTAAATTTGTATTTTTGTGTAGTAGTATAATTTATAATTGAATTATCAAAATTGTTTTTTATATTATTTTTAAATATGTGTACGTTTCCTAATATTACATTATTATTTGATATTTCATAGTCTATCATATAATCACCTATATTAATAATAGACTATTTTGTATAAAATGTAAATTAAAAAGAAAGAATTATATTATTCCTTCTACTTCATTATTATGAATTTTAGTGATTTTTACTTTGTAAAATTTGTTTCTTTCTAAATTTTCTTTTATTAAGACTTTTATGTAGTTATCAGTATGTCCAATTGAAATATTATCTTTGTTTTCTTCTATTAAAACATCAATTGTTTTATTTAAATATTTAGTGTAGTAATTATATTCTAATTCGTTAGATAAATCTAATATTTTATGTACTCTTTCTTTTTTTATTTTATCCGGTACTTGTTCCATTTCAGCTGCTTTAGTATTATCTCTTTTAGAATATGGAAATGTGTGTACTTTTGAAAATTGTATTGCTTTTAAATTTTTAACTGTTTCTTCAAAATCACATTCGTTTTCTGTTGGGAATCCAGCTATTAAATCAGTTGTAATATTTATATCTGGTCTAACCTTTCTTATTTTATTAATTATATTAATGTATTCGTTTATATCATATTTTCTATTCATTAGTTTTAATATTCTGTTGCTACCACTTTGTATAGGAATGTGTAAATGATTACAAATTTTATTATTAATTTTTAATTCATTAATAAATTTATCATTTAATTCTGTTATCTCAATACTAGATATTCTTATTCTTTTTAATTTATCTAAAGTGCTTATTCTTTGTATTAAATCTACTAAATCAAAATTTTCACCAGTTCCGTAGCTTCCAGTATGTATTCCTGTTAAGACTATTTCTTGATATCCATTATCTACTAAACTTTTAATTTCTTCGTAGGCAACAAAAATATCTTTACTACGTATTCTACCTCTCATATAAGGAATAATACAGTATGAACAATAATTGTTACAACCATCTTGTATTTTTACAAATGCTCTTGTTTTATTTAGAAAATTATTTATTTTCATATCTTCGAAAGGTACTTTTTCCATATCAGTAAATGTGTTAATTTTCTTTTTTGTTTTTTGGTATTCTTTTACAAAATCTAAGATTTTGCTTTTATAATATGTACCTACTAAAATATCTATATCTAAATCTACAATGTTTTCTTTATGATGTTCTGCTGCGCAGCCACATACAACTAGTATTGAATTTGGACAAGTTTTTTTTGCGTGTCTTATTAATTTTCTAGATTTAGAATCACTTTGATTGGTAACTGTGCAAGTATTTACAATTATTATGTCAGGATTAGAATTTATATCAACAATTTCGTAACCATCATTTTTAAATTTTTCTTTTATATATTCACTTTCATATGTATTTACTTTACAACCTAAAGTAAGTATCGTACATTTCATTAAATCACTTCCTAAGAATTAAAACGTATTAATTATACTAATCGCTCATTATTTTGTCAAGAAAAAACCCTTAAGTAATTTTAAGAGTTTATTTAATTAATTTAAATAATCATCATTAACTTCTATATTTTTAACATTTTCTTCTTTTTCTTCATCTATTATTTCTTCATAGTCTTCAAATTCATCTTCTACACTTACTCGTACTTTAGTATCTCCAACAATTTCAACACCCATTTCTTTATGAACTGTTAAATTAATATTGGAACCATCTACACTTACATCTGTTACGGAAGGTTGATTTAAAGATCTAACTATAATGTCACTAGTGTTAGAAAAATCACCATTTTCTTTTATTTTAACATTCATTGTATCTTGATAATTAAATCTTTTTACTAAAACATTTGTCTTTGTATTATTATCATATGAATACCAAATATTTATATCGTAACTACCATTTATTAGAACTTTACCACCATTATTAATACCATTAAATGTGTGATTGATTACCCAGCAACCTAAAACTGTATTTATGTTATCTTCTGTTTCTACTGAATGGTTTAAATTTGTAGTTTTCTTCCCCTTTCCAATAACGGCTTTCGTAACTATTTCTTTAAAATAAGACATTTTATCACTCCTCATAACATTTTATGTGTTTAATGCCCAAAAAGTGAAAAAAAAAGATCAAATTATAGCATCATAATTTGATTTTTATTTAGATTTGTTAATTTTATTATTTTGTCTATTGGAATACCTTCGTCTTTTAAAGATTTCGCTAGGTTTAATTCACGCATTTTTAATGTTTCTTCTCTTTTCATTAGTTCTTGATCTTTTAATTTGCGTTTCTTATCTTCTATTTCGCGTTTCTTGTCTTCCAATTTACGTCTTCTATCTTCTTCTGCGCGCATTTCTAATTTTACTTTCTCTGCTTCTTCTCTATCATATGTTACTGGGTATCCTTCTTTAAAATTTAATCTTGC